>NZ_JBOHCV010000260.1:0-4388 GCF_050698815.1 Streptomyces sp. | reverse complement strand
GCCAACGCCTACCTGGGCGGCGGCGGCATCACCGCCTGTCTGCGCGCCGGCGCCGACATCGTGGTGACCGGCCGGGTGACCGACGCCGCGCTGGTGAGCGGCGCCGCCGCGGCACACTTCGGGTGGGGCGAGGGGGTTGAGGGGGCGGAGGAGTCCGCGAAAGACAGAGACGCGCTGGCGGGAGCCGTCGTCGCGGGGCACGTGCTGGAGTGCGGTGCGCAGGCGACGGGCGGCAACTACGCCTTCTTCGCCCAGGATGGGCTCGACCTGCTGCGGCCCGCCGGCTTCCCCGTCGCGGAGATCGCGCGGGACGGCTCGGCCGTCATCACCAAGCATCCCGGCACGGGCGGCGCGGTGACCGTGGGCACGGTGACCGCCCAGCTGCTGTACGAGACGGCGGGCGCCCGCTACGCCGGGCCGGACGTGACCGCGCGGCTGGACTCGGTGCGGCTGCGGGAGGTGGGAGAGAACCGGGTGGCGATCGAGGGCGTACGGGGCGAGGCGCCTCCGGCCACGCTCAAGGTCGGGCTCACCAGGATGGGCGGCTGGCGCAACGAGGTGGTGTTCGTGCTGACCGGCCTCGACATCGAGGCCAAGGCGGCGCTCGTACGGCAGCAGATGGAGGACGCGCTCCAGGGGGCCGGGCAGCGTCCCGCCGAGGTGCGCTGGACCCTCGCCCGTACGGACCACGCGGACGCGCCCGTGCAGGAAGAGGCCGCGGCGATGCTGCGGATGGTGGTGCGCGACCCGGCGGCCGAGACGGTGGGACGGGCGGTCAGCGGTGCCGCGATCGAGCTGGCGCTGGCGAGCATTCCCGGCTTCCACGTGACCGCACCGCCCGGGAAGGGCGCGCCGTACGGGGTGTTCGAGGCGGCGTACGTGGCGGCGGCGGAAGTGCCGCACGTCGCCGTACTGCCGGACGGGAAGCGCGAGGACGTCCCCGCGCCGCGCAGGACACAGGAGTTGGAGCCGGTCGCCGAGCCGCAGCTGCCGCAGCCGCTCCCCGACGGGCCCACGCGCCGGGTGCCGTTGGGCGCCGTGGCCGGCGCCCGCAGCGGCGACAAGGGCGGCAGTGCCAACGTCGGGGTGTGGGTGCGCGACGACGCGGCGTGGCAGTGGCTGGCGCACACTCTGACGGTGGACGCCCTGCGCCAACTGCTCCCCGAGATCGAGGACTTGCCGGTCACCCGGCACGTACTGCCGCGGCTGCGCGCCGTCAACTTCGTCATCGACGGTCTGCTCGGGGAGGGCGTCGCCGCGCAGGCGCGCTTCGACCCGCAGGCCAAGGCCCTGGGGGAGTGGCTGCGCTCCCGGCAGCTGGAAATACCGGAGGGGTTGCTCTCATGAGCGTGCTGAGTACGAGGCTGGACGTCGCGGGCGCCGGAGCCGCCGAATACACCGCCAACCGCGAGGCCATGCTGGAGAAGATCGGCGAACTCGGCACCGAGCACGCCAAGGCGGTCGCGGGCGGCGGCGAGAAGTACGTCGAGCGGCACCGCAAGCGCGGCAAGCTGCTCGCACGGGAACGCATCGAGCTGCTGCTCGACCCCGACACCCCCTTCCTGGAGCTGTCGCCGCTGGCCGGCTGGGGCAGCGACTACGCGGTCGGCGCCTCGCTCGTCACCGGCATCGGGGTGGTGGCGGGGGTCGAGTGCCTGATCACCGCCAACGATCCGACCGTACGCGGCGGCGCCAGCAACCCCTGGACGCTGAAGAAGGCACTGCGGGCCAACGAGATCGCGTACGCGAACCGGCTCCCGTGCATCAGCCTCGTCGAGTCCGGCGGCGCCGATCTGCCCAGCCAGAAAGAGATCTTCATTCCCGGCGGCGCGCTCTTCCGCGACATCACCCGGCTCTCCGAGGCCGGCATCCCGACGCTCGCGGTGGTGTTCGGCAACTCGACGGCGGGCGGCGCGTACGTCCCCGGCATGTCCGACCACGTGATCATGGTCAAGGAGCAGTCGAAGGTCTTCCTCGGCGGGCCGCCACTGGTGAAGATGGCGACCGGCGAGGAGTCCGGTGACGAGGAGCTGGGCGGCGCGGACATGCACACCCGCGTCTCCGGGCTCGGCGACTACTTCGCGCTGGACGAGCCGGACGCGCTGCGCCAGGCGCGCCGCGTCGTCGCCCGCCTCAACTGGCGCAAGGCGCACGGCGATCCGGGCGGAGGCGCGGCTGCCGAGCCGCCGAAGTACGACGAGGACGAGCTGCTCGGCGTGGTGCCCGGGGACCTGAAGGCGCCCTTCGACCCGCGGGAGGTCATCGCCCGCATCGTCGACGCCTCGGACTTCGACGAGTTCAAGCCGCGCTACGGGACGAGCCTCGTCACCGGCTGGGCGCGGCTGCACGGTTACCCCGTGGGCATCCTGGCCAACGCGCGCGGCGTGCTCTTCAGCGAGGAGTCGCAGAAGGCCACCCAGTTCATCCAGCTCGCCAACCAGCGCGACATCCCGCTGCTCTTCCTGCACAACACCACCGGCTACATGGTCGGCAAGGAGTACGAGCAGGGCGGCATCATCAAGCACGGCGCCATGATGATCAACGCGGTCGCCAACTCGAAGGTGCCGCACCTGTCAGTGCTGATGGGCGCCAGCTACGGAGCCGGGCACTACGGCATGTGCGGACGCGCGTACGACCCGCGGTTCCTCTTCGCCTGGCCGAGCGCCAAGTCGGCCGTCATGGGCCCGCAGCAGCTGGCCGGGGTGATGTCGATCGTGATGCGGGAATCCGCGGCGGCGAAGGGCAAACCGTTCGACGAGGAGGCCGACGCCGGGCTGCGGGCGATGGTCGAGCAGCAGATCGAGGCCGAGTCGATGCCGATGTTCCTGTCCGGACGGCTCTACGACGACGGGGTGATCGACCCGCGCGACACCCGCACCGTGCTGGGCCTGTGTCTGTCGGCCGTCCACACCGCGCCGGTGGCGGGCGCGCGTGGCGGCTTCGGCGTCTTCCGGATGTAGAAGGGTGACACGGAGAATGATCACTTCAGTGCTGGTCGCGAACCGCGGGGAGATCGCCCGGCGCGTCTTCCGTACCTGCGCAGAACTGGGCATCGCGACGGTCGCGGTCCACTCGGACGCGGATGCGAACGCGCCGCACGTACGGGAGGCGGACGCGGCGGTACGGCTGCCGGGCAACGCACCCGCGGAGACCTATCTGCGCGGCGACCTGATCGTCGAGGCGGCGCTGGCGGCGGGCGCCGACGCGGTGCATCCCGGTTACGGATTCCTCTCCGAGAACGCGGAGTTCGCGCGCGCCGTGCGGGACGCGGGGCTGGTGTGGATCGGGCCGGGAGCCGAGGCGATCGAGGCGATGGCCTCCAAGACCCGAGCCAAGGAGCTGATGGGCGAGGCGGGTGTGCCGCTGCTCGCGCCCGTACCGGCGGCGGAGGCGGCCGAGAAGCACCTGCCGCTGCTGGTGAAGGCGGCGGCGGGCGGCGGCGGCCGTGGCATGCGGATCGTGCGCGAACTCGGCGCGCTGGAGGGCGAGATCACGGCCGCACGGGCCGAGGCCGCGGCGGCCTTCGGTGACGGTGAGGTCTTCATCGAGCCCTACGTCGAGCGCGGCCGGCACGTGGAAGTGCAGGTGCTGGCCGACGGGCACGGGACGGTGTGGGCGCTGGGCACGCGCGACTGCTCACTGCAGCGCCGCCACCAGAAGGTGATCGAGGAGGCCCCCGCGCCCGGTCTGAGCGAGGAGCTGCGCGGCGTCCTGCACGATGCCGCGGTGACCGCGGCACGGGCGGTGGACTACCGGGGCGCGGGCACGGTGGAGTTCCTGGTCGGGGAGGACGGGGAGGCGTACTTCCTGGAGATGAACACCCGGCTCCAGGTCGAGCACCCCGTCACCGAACTCGTGCACGGGCTGGACCTGGTCGCGTCGCAGATCCGGGTGGCGGAGGGCGAGCCGCTGGACCCCGCGGGGCCACCCGCCGGGCGGGGCCACGCCGTCGAGGCCCGGCTCTACGCGGAGGATCCCGCGCGCGGGTGGCAGCCGCAGACCGGGACGCTGCACCGGCTCGAGATCCCCGGCGGGCCCGGCGTACGTCTCGACAGCGGCGTCACCGACGGCGACGAGATCGGGGTGCACTACGACCCGATGCTGGCCAAGGTCATCGCCTGGGCGCCCACCCGGCGCGAGGCCGTACGCAAGCTGGCGCACACGCTGGAACGGGCCCGCGTACACGGTCCGCCGACCAACCGTGAGCTGCTCGTCCGGTCGCTGCGCCACCCGGACTTCGCCGCGGCCCGCCTCGACACCGGCTTCTACGACCGGCACCTGCACGAGCTGACCGGCCACCCTGGCGAGGCGGTGCCGACGCGGGCGCGGGCGCGGCAACTGGCCGCCCTCGCGGCGGGTGGGCGCCCAGGCGATGACCTTGGCCAGCA
>NZ_JBOHCV010000259.1:0-2313 GCF_050698815.1 Streptomyces sp. | reverse complement strand
GACTCCCCCCGGGTGTAGGTGCGCAGGATCGTCGGGACCCGAACGGCGACCGTGCTGCTCATTGGGTATTCACCGCCGGGACCAGGGCGTGGAACGCATCGGTCGTCGCCGCGATCGTGCCGACCGGGCCGACCACCGGCGAGACCGCGTCCAGGGTCTTCAGGCCGTCGCCGGTGTTGAGTACGACGGTGGTGAGGGACGGGTCGAGCACGCCCTCCTCGATCAGCTTCTTGGTGACGCCGACGGTCACGCCGCCCGCCGTTTCGGCGAAGATCCCCTCGGTCCGGGCGAGCAGCTTGATCGCGTCGACGATCTGCCCGTCGTTCACATCCTCCACCGCGCCGCCCGTACGGCGTGCGATGTCCAGGACGTACGGCCCGTCGGCCGGGTTCCCGATGGCCAGCGACTTGGCGATGGTGTCCGGGCGGACCGGGCGTACGACGTCGTGCCCGTCCTTGAAGGCACGGGAGACCGGCGAACAGCCCTCCGCCTGGGCACCGAAGATCTTGTACGGCCTGTCCTCGACCAGACCGAGCGCGATCAGCTCCTTCAGCCCCTTGTCGATCTTCGTCAGCTGGGAGCCGGAGGCGATGGGGACGACGAGCTGGTCCGGCAGCCGCCAGCCCAGCTGTTCGCAGATCTCGTAGGCGAGGGTCTTGGAGCCCTCCGCGTAGTACGGGCGCAGGTTGACGTTGACGAAGCCCCAGCCCTCACCGGCCGGGTCGCCGATCAGTTCGGAGCAGAAGCGGTTGACGTCGTCGTAGTTGCCCTCGATGCCGACGAGTTCGCCGCCGTAGACCGCGGCCATCACGACCTTGCCCTGTTCCAGGTCGTGCGGGATGAACACGCAGGACCGCAGCCCGGCGCGGGCCGCCGCGGCACCGACGGCGCCGGCGAGGTTGCCCGTGGAGGAGCAGGAGAGGGTGGTGAAGCCGAAGGCGCGGGCGGCCTCCACGGCGATGGCGACGACGCGGTCCTTGAAGGAGTGCGTGGGGTTGCCGGAGTCGTCCTTGACGTGCAGGGATCCGGTGACGCCGAGTTCGCGGGCCAGCCGGTCGGCCCGGACCAGCTTGGTGAAGCCGGGGTTGATGCCGGGCTTGTCGGCCACGTCGGCGGGGACCGGCAGCAGCGGGGCGTACCGCCAGATGTTGTCCGGGCCCGCCTCGATGCGCTCACGCAGTCCGGCGGGGCCGGAGGCGTCGCCGCCGGAGAACTCGTACGCGATCTCCAGCGGCCCGAAACACTCCGCGCAGGCGAAGACCGGACCGAGCGGGCAGCGCTCGCCGCATTCGCGGCAGGAGAGCGCGACGGCGGGACCGAGCGAGACGCCCGGAGTGGCGGTGCTGGTGGCGGTGCTGGGGGTGGCGGTGCTGGAAGCGGCTTGAGCAGCTTGAACAGCCATGATCGGCGAGGCCCTCTCCTCATCTTCCTCGTGACGTATCTCGCCACAAGACGGAATTGGCACCTTCCCGAGCCGGGAGCCTCGCGGCGTGACATCAGCTGTGATGCTGGTGCGCGAGACCGGCTGGAGGGTTGCCGGGGCTTCAACGGGCCGTTCCCTCTGCCCCTCTGGATGAGCGGTGTGAAGTTGTGTGTGCGGTTGTTCGCTGTGATCGGCGGGCGACGTCGCCGGGCCGGACCCGGCATGCGATCGTCGTCCGCGTTGTTCAAGACTGTAACGGACGGACCGCAGTGTGATGCCAGGCGTCCGTACCGCGAGATGGATCACAGGGAGTGCCGCGTGCTGCCAGAAGTCGAGGAGTGGCTGGGTCGACGGTCCTGGTCGGCCACTGATCGTCCGCTCCCCGGACTGCTGGCCGCGAAGCGCGCCACCGGCACCCGGGTGAGCGTCGTGCTGCCCGCCCTGAACGAGGAGCGGACCGTCGGCGGGATCGTGTCGGTGATCCGGCGCGAGCTGATGGCCCCGTCATCCCCGTCATCCCAGGCGCCGTCGGCGGGGCTCGTCGACGAGCTGGTGGTGCTGGACTCCGGCTCCACCGACCGTACGGCCGAGACCGCCGCCGCGGCGGGCGCGGAGGTGATCCACCGCGACGAGGTGCTGCCGCGGCTGCCGGCGCTGCCCGGCAAGGGTGAGGTGCTGTGGCGTTCACTGCTGGTGACGAGCGGCGACATCGTCTGTTTCGTCGACGCCGACCTGAAGGACTTCTCCGCCGGCTTCGTCTCCGGCATCGTCGGACCGCTGCTCACCGACCCGGAGCTGCGGCTGGTCAAGGCGATGTACGACCGTCCGCTCGGCGACGACCCGGCGGGCGGCGGCCGGGTCACCGAACTGGTGGCCCGGCCGCTGCTCAA
>NZ_JBOHCV010000258.1:0-6500 GCF_050698815.1 Streptomyces sp. | reverse complement strand
TCGGGGTAGGCCGCCGCGACGGCACCCTGGCGGGCGGCGGGCGCGGGCACCGGTGCCGAGGAGCCCACGGTGACCGGGCCGCCGGCGGCGGAACCGAGCTGTGCGGCGATGTCCTGGGCGAGCCGGGAGGGGGACGTGTCCGGCTGGGGCAGCAGCAGGACCGTACCGCCGTCCCGGGCCGCGGCCAGCCCGTGCCGGGTGGCCGCCAGATGGGAGGCGGCGGCCCAGAGGCGTTGCCGTCCGACGCTCTCCTCGGTGTCGGAGTCGTGGTATCCGTCCAGCCGGGCGCTGAGCAGTACGTGCGGTGCGTCCAGGTCGGCGTGCAGCCGTGCGGCGCGGTCGCGCAGCAGCCGCGGATCGTGACTGGTGGCGTCGAGCAGCTCGTCCAGCAGTTCGCCGCGCACCCGCTGCTCGGCCTCACCGGCGGACCGGCGTGCCAGCAGCAGCAGGGACGTCACCATGGCGGCACGCTCGAAGGTGCGCTGGTCGACGGGGTCCAGGGCCGGGTGACCGTGCAGGACGAGGGCGCCGAGGAGTTCGCCGCCCGCGGAGACCGCGGTGACCCAGCTGTCGCCGTCGCGTACCGCGTACCCGTCGTGACTCGACCGCGCCACCGCCCGGCGTGCCGACGCCACCGCCGGTTCCACGAACTCGACGCGGCCCGCCAGTACCTCCGCGACCGCCCCGGCCACGTCGGTCACGTCGCCGCCGCGCAGCACGAGTTCGGTGAGCCGGTCGTGCACGTCGCTCGCGCGTTCCATCGTCTCGTTGGCGGTCTCCAGCTCGGCGACCGCCGCCCGGGTCTCGGACAGCAGCCGGGCCGTGTCGATGGCGACGGCGGCGTGCGCGGCGAAGGAGCCGAGCAGCGCGACCTGTTCGCGCTCGAAGACCCGCGCCCGGCGGTCGGCGGCGTAGAGGACGCCGATCACGTCACGGCCGCCGCGCAGCAGCGGCACGCCGAGGATGGCGACCAGGCCCTCCTCGCCGACGGCGCTGTCGATGAGGCGGGTGTGCTGGAAACGCGAGTCGGCGGGATAGTCGTCGGTGACGTACGGCCGCGCGGTCTGCGCGACCAGGCCGCCCAGCCCCTCCCCCATGCCGAGCCGCACCTGCTGGAACCGGGCGGAGACGGAGCCCTCGGTGACCCGCATGTAGGTGTCGCCGCGGTCGGGGTCGGTGAGCGTCATGTACGCGACGTCGGTGCCCAGCAGTGAACGGGCGCGCTGCACGATGGCGCGCAGCACGTCGTCCAGTTCGCGCAGTCCGGCCAGGTCGTGCACGGTCTCGATGAGCGCGGTCAGCTCGGCCTCGCGCCGCCGGCGGCCCTCCAGCTCCGAACGGATGCGCAGCGCCAGCTGCTTGCCGCTCTCCAGCGCCGCGAGCTCCGCCGGAGGCGCACCGGCGGCACGGGCGTGTGCCATCGGTTCGTCGTACGCCTCGGCGGGTGCGCGTCGGGAGAGGAGTTCCAGGTAGGCGGCGTCGGGCCGGGCTCGGGGCATGGTCACAGGCTTACCCGTGGTGCGGGGCGTGACGCCAGAGGTGAGGGCGTGTCAGTGGTGTGCGTGTCGGCGTGCGTGTCCGTGTGCGTGTGCGTGTCCGTGTGGGGCGAGCGGGTCAGTGAGCGGTCCACGCGCCGTCGAGCGGGAGGGAGGCACCGGTGATGAAGGAGGCGTGCGGTGAGCAGAGGTAGGCGACGGACTCGGCGACCTCCTCGGGCTCGATGAGCCGCTTGAGCGCGGAGTCGGCGAGCAGCACCTCGGAGACCACCCGGTCGGCTGTGATGCCGTGCGCGGCGGCCTGGTCGGCGATCTGCCGTTCGACCAGGGGCGTACGGACGTAGGAGGGACTGACGCAGTTCGCGGTGACCCCGTGCTCGGCGCCCTCCAGGGCGGTGACCTTGGAGAGGCCCTCCAGGCCGTGCTTGGCGGCGACGTAGGCCGACTTGTACGGGGAGGCGCGCAGGCCGTGCACGGAGGAGATGTTCACAATGCGGCCCCAGCCCTGCTCGTACATGTGCGGGAGCGCGCCGCGAGTGAGCCGGAACGGAGCCTCCAGCATCAGCGTCAGCAGGGTGCGGAAGTCCGCGGGCGGGAACTCCTCGATGGGGCGGACGAGTTGCGCACCGGCGCCGTTGACCAGGACGTCCGCACCGGCCGCCGCGCGCTCGGCGGCGTCGAGTCCGTCCGGGCTGGTGAGGTCGAGGGGGTGGGGCTGCACCGCGTCCGCCTCGCCCTGCAGGGCGTGGAGCCCGTCGGCGTCGCGGTCGACGGCCCGTACCTTGGCGCCCGCCGCCGCCAGCCGCAGCGCGCAGCAGCGGCCGATGCCGCTGGCGGCACCGGTGACCACCGCGGTGCGTCCGGTGAGGTCGAGGGCGACGGAGTGCGGGGCGGACGGGGAGCCGGTGCGGGGGGTGAACTGCGAGGTCATGCGCACAGCTTCACCCGGCGTGCGATACCGCCCAATGTGGTCACGCCACACTCGCCGTCCGTAACCCCTGGCCGTACGACACGTTCGGCGAGGGGTCCGTACGGCTCTACGGTCGGCGCGACCCCCACGGAAGGAAGCCCATGAGAGCTTCTGTGTACCGACGAGCCGCTCTGCTGCTGACCGCCCTCGCCACCCTCGTCCTCGTCCCGGCGGGAGGCGCCACCACCTCCGCCGCCGCCTTACCGGCCGATGCGGGTGCCGGCCTGGAGCAGGTCGACGGCTTCGGCTCCAACCCCGGCGCGCTCACCATGTACCGCTACACACCGACGGGGCTGCCCGCGAACAGCCCCGTCGTCGTCGTGCTGCACGGCTGCACCCAGGACGCGGCCACCTACTTCGACGGCGCGGGCTGGCAGGACTTCGCCGACGCCCGCGGCTTCTCCGTCGTCGCGGCCCAGCAGGAGCAGGCCAACAACATCAAGAAGTGCTTCAACTGGTTCCAGCCCGGCGACACGGCACGCGACCAGGGCGAAGCGCTGTCGATCAAGCAGATGGTGGACCGCACGGTCGCCGACCTGGACGCCGACCCCTCGCGCGTCTTCGTCACCGGGCTGTCGGCGGGCGGCGCCATGACGGCGTCGATGCTGGCCGCCTATCCGGACGTCTTCGCGGCCGGCGCGGTCGTCGGCGGGCTGCCGCACGGCTGCGCGGACACCGTGGCCGAGGCGTTCACCTGCATGAATCCCGGTGTCAGCAAGTCGGCTGCCGCATGGGGCGACCTGGCGCGGAAGTCCGCGCCAGGCCACACGGGTGCCCGGCCGAAGGTGTCGGTGTGGCACGGCACCGCCGACGCCACGGTCAGCAGGGCCAACGCCACCGAGTCGGTCAAGCAGTGGACGAACGTACTCGGCGCCGACCAGGACGCCGACGCGACGGAGGCGCTGCCGGGCGGCACCACCCGCTCCGAGTACACGGACGGGAACGGTGACGTCGTCGCGCGCAGCTACCTCGTGGAGGGCATGGGACACGGCACGCCGGTGAAGCCGGACGAGGGATGCGGGACTGCCGGACAGCACTTCCTGGACACGATCTGCTCCAGCCGGTACATCACCCGCGACTGGGGGCTGGGCGGCTGACACCCCGCCCGTGCGGCGCGGTCGGCCGGGTCAGTTTTCGCCCCGGTCGGCCGTCCCGCCGGTCAGATGGGTGAACGCGTCGAGATTGCGGGTCGACTCGCCGCGCGAGGTGCGCCAGTCGTACTCGCGGCGGATCGCCGTCGCGAAGCCCATCTCCAGCAGGGTGTTGAAGGAGCCGTCGGCGTTCTCCAGCACCGCGCCCAGCAGCCGGTCCACCTCCTCCGGGGTGACGGCGGCCAGCGGGAGGCGGCCGGCCAGATAGACGTCGCCCATCGGGTCCAGGGCGTAACTCACGCCGTAGAGACGGGTGTTGCGTTCCAGTAGCCAGCGGTGCACTGCAGCATGGTTCTCGTCCGGGCAGCGCACGACGAAGGCGTTGACGGAGAGCGAGTGCTTCCCGACGGCCAGCGAGCAGGTGGTCGACAGCTTGCGCGTGCCGGGGAGGGTGACGACGTACGTGCCCGCCGCCGGGCTCTCCCACTCCAGTCCGGCCTCGCGCAGCGCCTGCTCGACGGCGCTCGCCGCAGCGGTCGCGCCGGTCGTCGGGCTCTTCGCGTCAGCCATGGGCCGATCGTAGGTGACGGCGCCGGTCGTGCAGCGCGTCGGCGTAGACCTCGAGCGTGCTGGCCGCCACGGCGTCCCAGCCGAAGCCCGCCGCGTGCCGGGCCGCGGACTCGCCCATCCGGTCGGTCAGTCCGCCGGTGACGAAGCGCCGCAGTGTCCGCGCGTACGCCGCCGGCTCGTGCCCCTCGACGAGGAAGCCGCTGACCTCGTCCCGTACCGCGACCGGCAGGCCGCCCACCGCCGCGGCGATCACAGGTGTGCCGCAGGCCTGCGCCTCGACCGCCACCAGACCGAAGGACTCGCTGTAGGACGGCATCACCAGCACGCTCGCGGCCCGGTACCAGTCCGCCAGCTCCGCCTGCTCCACCGGCGGATGGAAGCGCACCACATCGGAGACGCCCAGCTTCGCGGCGAGCTTGTGCAGCCGTTCCGGCCTGGCGAGTCCGCTGCCGCTGGGTCCGCCCACCACCGGGACCACCAGCCTGCCGCGCAGGGCCGGGTCCTCGTCCACCAGCAGCGCGACGGCGCGCAGCAGGATGTCCGGCGCCTTGAGCGGCTGTATCCGGCCGGCGAAGAGCGGGATCAGCGCGTCCTGCGGCAGCCCGAGCCGGGCCCGGGCGGCGGCACGTCCGTCGGCGGGCCGGAAGCGCTCCAGGTTGACGCCCGGGTGCACCACGGCGGTGCGCGCGGGGTCGGCGTCGTAGTGCCGGACCAGCTCCCCCGCCTCCTCGGCGGTGTTCGCGATGAGCCGGTCGGCGGCCCGTACGATCTGCGTCTCCCCGATGACCCGGGCCGCGGGTTCCGGGGTGTCGCCCTTGGCGAGCGCGGCGTTCTTCACCTTCGCCATGGTGTGCATGGCGTTGACGAGCGGTACGCCCCAGCGCTGGGCGGCGAGCCAGCCGACGTGCCCGGAGAGCCAGTAGTGGGAGTGCACCAGGTCGTAGTGGCCGGGCCGGTGCCCCGCCCACGCCTGCATCACGCCGTGTGTGAACGCGCACAGCTGCGCGGGCAGCTCCTCCTTCGCCAGACCCTCGTAGGGTCCCGCGTCGATGTGCCGTACGAGCACGCCCGGCGCCAGCTCGACGCGGGACGGGAGGCCGGCGGTCGTGGCACGGGTGAAGATCTCCACCTGGGTGCCGTGCTCGGCGAGCTGCCGCGCGAGCTCGACTATGTAGACGTTCATGCCGCCCGCGTCGCCGGTGCCGGGCTGGTCCAGCGGGGAAGTGTGCACGCTCAGCATCGCCACCCTGCGGGGCCGCCGTGCGGCACCGTGGAACCGGATACGGTGCGGCGGCCGGGGGAGCCGCTGGCCGAGCCGCGCTACGTACTGGCTCACGGGCGATTGCCTCCTCGGGGACGCGGAGCTGAGCGGAGCGGAGCAGAGCGGATTTCTGGGGCCTGTGACGTGGAACAGCGGCGGTCTGCTTCCCATTTCCGTTTTGCCGAATCGTGACCCTGAGCTTTCGGCGGTGCCGTTCCGTACCCTCGTGGCATGGCCGCCCGCACCCCCGCCCGCCCCGTCGGGACGGCGACGCGCGGGACCACCAGCCCCAACCGGCTGCGCCGCATGGACCGCTGGCTCGCCGCCGTGCACGGTCCCGCGCTGCGCCGCTCCCTGCTGCCGCCGCTCGCCGTCGACCTCGGCTACGGTGCCGCGCCCTGGACCGCCGTCGAACTGCTGGCCAGGCTGCGTACGGTGCGCGCGGGCACCGGTGTCGTCGGGGTCGAGATCGATCCGGCGCGGGTCGCGGCGGCGCGACCGTACGAGCGCGAGGGGCTGAGCTTCGTGCGCGGAGGCTTCGAGGTGCCCCTCCCGGCCGGCCGCCGCCCGGTGCTGATCCGCGCCGCCAATGTGCTGCGCCAGTACGAGGAGAGCGAGGTCACCGCGGTCTGGTCCCGCCTGTGCGCGCGGCTCGCGCCGGACGGGCTGCTGGTCGAGGGCACCTGCGACGAGATCGGGCGGCGCCACGTGTGGGTGGCGCTGGGGGCCGAGGGGCCGCGTACGGTCACCTTCGCCGCCCGGCTGGCTTCGCTGACCGCGCCGTCCGACCTCGCGGAGCGGCTGCCGAAGGCGCTGATCCACCGCAACGTGCCGGGCGAGCCGGTCCACGCCTTCCTGCGCGACTTCGACCGGGCGTGGGCGGCGGCCGCCCCGTACGCGTCACTCGGCGCCCGGCAGCGCTGGCTGCGCGCGGTGCGTGCCCTGGCGCAGGACTGGCCGGTCACCGACGGGCCGCGGCGCTGGCGACAGGGCGAGGTCACCGTGAGCTGGCACGCACTCGCCCCGGACAACCTCTAGCGATAGCGAGGCCGTCCGCTCCCTAGCCGTCCGACGTCGGCGCCGGGGGCGGCGGCGGCGCCGACGTCCACAGC
>NZ_JBOHCV010000257.1:0-3046 GCF_050698815.1 Streptomyces sp. | reverse complement strand
GGGCCGGCCGGATCAGCTCGTCAGCGTCGCCGGGTCGCTGACGCCCGGGGCGCCCGTAACATGAGTCGCCGACCTCGCGGGGGTGTGTGCGGACGTGGGCCAGAGGAATCTTCCAAGAAGAGCGGGTGCAAGGGGAGAGCGCCGTCATGAACAGCCGTCAAAGACAGGGGTGTACCGCCGACCGGCACGCTGGCGGAAATTCCGTACCGCGGTGGCCGGGAAGGGCGGAGACTCGTCTCATGGCTGACATGGGGTCGTTCCGGGAGGCGATCACCGCATGGGCCGCCGGTGGCACCGGCAGCCCCGCGCGCGAGCTGGCCGCGCGGCTGCCCGTCCGTACGGCCGTTCTGCTCGAAGGACCGAGCGACGCCGCAGCGGTCAGCGCGCTGGCCGCCGGCCGCGGCCGGAACCTGGCGGCCGAAGGAGTCTGCGTCCTGCCGATGGGCGGCGCGATGAGCGTCGGGCGCTTCGCCCGCCTCCTCGGGCCATCCGGCCTGGGCCTCCGCCTCACGGGACTGTGCGACGAGGGGGAGCGTCGCTACTACGCCCGGGGCTTGGGGCAGGCCGGTGCAGCGCAGCCTGAGTTCTTCGTCTGCGCGGCGGATCTGGAAGACGAGCTCATCCGCGCGCTGGGCGTGACACGGGTGGAGGAGCTCGTCCGGGAGGAGGGCGACCTGCCTGCCCTGCGGACCTTCCTGCGCCAGCCGGCGCAGCGTGGCCGCGCCTCGCAGCAGCAGCTGCGGCGCTTCCTCGGCACGAAGAAGGGACGCAAGATCCGTTACGGCCGCGTACTGGTCGAGGCCCTTGATCCCGACCGCATACCCGCCCCACTCGACGGCCTGCTCACCAGCCTCTGACCGCTGGAAACACCTTCCTCACAGAAGCCCACCGCACCCCGGGGGCGGTAATGCGGTGGGCTTCGGTGAGAGCAGGACCGGGCCCCTCGAGACGCAACCAAGCAGGCGGGCCTTGAGGTGCTGCCGGTCCCGCGTGGCGTCAGCTGTTCCGAGCGCCGCGGCGGCGGACCATGTACATCGCGCCACCACCGGCGACGAGGAGCGCGCCCAGGCCGGCGATGATCGGCGTGGCGGAGCTGCCGCCGGTCTCGGCGAGGCCGTCACCGCCGTCGTCGCCGGTCTGGGGGCCGGGCTCGTTGCCCCCGGTCCCATTGCCCCCGGTTCCGTTGCCGCCGCCCATCGGTGTCTCGCAGGTGGCCTCCGAGAGCACGATGTCGCCGGCAGCCTTCACGATGTTCAGGTTGGCCGGGTTCACCTCGTACGACAGCTTCAGCGCTGTGGCGACTCCCGAGGCGGCCTGAGTGGTCTCCTGTTCCACGGTGACGTCGACGGTGCCCACGCCGGGCACCTTGACCTGCTGGCTGCCGACTCCGTTGACGGTGACCGGCTTTCCGAGGACGGAGACGTTCTCCAGGTCGGCCTCGGCCGTGGGCTTCTCGCCGGCCTCGCAGGTGGCGGTGGCGGTGAGCAGGTCCGCGCTCACCAGCGGCTTGCCGATCAAGCCGGGTGCGAAGGCCCGCACCCCGACGAGCTTTGCGTGGCCGACGGACCGCTGTGCGCCGGCCTTGGCGCTGGAGCGGGCGACTTCGGCCTGGACCAGCTTCACCGGCTGACCCTTGTTGGCGCCGTTCACCTCGGCGGTCAGCAGCGTCTCGTCGGCGTCCCGGGGTGCGCTGACGGCGTTGAGGGACGCCTTGACCGGAACCTTGGCGGCGTTCGCAACGGAGACGTCGAGGTCGGCACGGGCCGCGACGGCGGTCGCCTTGCCGGTCGAATCGGAGTGCCCGTCCACGTGAGCGGCATGGGCGGGAGCGGAGGCCATCGCGCCGCCGACCATCACAGTGGCGGCGCCCAACAGCGCGGACCGGCGTATCCGCGAGCCCAAGACATGCGTGATCAACTGGGGAACCTTCCAGGGGACATGGAGCCACCGACGCCGAACCATCAGGACTGCGGGACCAGTCGGGGCTTTGGTCCGGGGAATGATGCCGCTCAGCCGATCGTGGTGCAACTCCCAGTAACCCTATTTAGTGAAAGTCAGTTGCTCTATTCGATATCCGTTCGAGCCCCCCGCGCCCCGCATCACCCCGGGACCGTCACGCGTTGCGTGGCTGCCGCAGGCAGGCCGGCTGCCCGGCCGTCGCGCCGGGTGGGCGGCGGGTGTTCCGGCGGGACGGTTCGAAGCGGCGTGTGCAGGGGTCTTGCGCTCCTGTGCCGCACGGGATCAGGATTCACCTCGCTAGTGACCCGCCAGTAACCGAGCCCCGTCGGGGCTGGAACGGGAAGAAGGTCCTGCCATGCCGTCGATTCGCCGCGCCGCCGTCACGGGCCTGGCCGTTCTGCTGCTCTCCGCGCTCGGTGCGGCACCGTCCGCCGCCGCCACTCCCTCCGCAGCCACCCCCGGTCCCGCCACTCCCGGCGTCGGCGGCTACACCGACCCGGGCTTCGCCGCGGACTGCACCTTCCGCCACTTCGGCGAGGGCGAGACGCCGCCGCTGAGCATGCTGGGGTCGGAACCGCTGTGCGTCGAGTACGCCAAGCGGGACATCACCGTTTCCAACGGCGGCGCGGTGAGGTTCCTGCTGGCCGAGCCCACCCGCTTCGCGATCGCCGTTCCGGCCTGCCGCTACTGGCAGTTGGACCACTGGAGCGTGCAGGTGCGGCCCGGCGGGCCCACCTTGGTGGGCTGGGACGGCAGCTACTGGTTCGACAAGTCGGCGGGCACGGCGGGCGCGGCGGTGCGCAACCTGACCGTCGCGGGGCAGCCGGCGGAGCCAGAGGAGGCCGCTGCCGCGCTGCGCCCGTACGATGCGCGGCTCGCCGACGCGCTCGAGAAGGCGGCAAGCGGCGTCTCGGTACAACTTCCCACCTCTCTCCCGTGCGTGGGGATCGGCACATGAGCCCCCGGCCGTCCCGGCGGCAGCTCGTCGCGGCGCTGACGGGTGCCCTGGTCGCGGTCGGCAGCGGCCTGGTCTCCGCCCCGCCGGTGGCCGCCGCGCCCACCGGGATCGCGCCCGGCGGCACCGGGC
>NZ_JBOHCV010000256.1:0-3356 GCF_050698815.1 Streptomyces sp. | reverse complement strand
CCGGGACGGCGCCGGGTACGCCTGCCGAACTGGCGGAGTCGCTGCGGTGGCTGGGCTACCGGGTGGAGGAGGGCGCCGCGGCGAAGCCGGGGAAGCCGAGGGCGCTGGACGTGGTGGTGACGGAGCTGTAGCGCGATTGCACTCTGCGCAACGAGCGTTGCGCAGGTCGGTGACTGCGGGAGAGGATGCACGCATGACCTCCGCCGCGTCCCCCTCGCCCTTCCCCGACTCCTCCCTGCTCGACCTCGCTCCCGTCATCCCCGTCGTCGTCCTCGAGGACGCCGCCGACGCGGTCCCGCTGGCCCGCGCACTGGTGGCCGGCGGGCTGCCGGCGATCGAGGTGACGCTGCGCACGGCGGCGGCGCCGGAGGCGATCCGGGCGATCGCCTCGGAGGTGCCGGAGGCGGTCGTCGGGGCCGGGACGGTCCTCACACCCGAGCAGGCGGGTTCGGCGGTGGCGGCCGGGGCCCGTTTCCTGGTCAGTCCCGGCTGGACGGACCGACTGCTGGACGCGATGCGCGCGACCGGCGTGCCCTGTCTGCCGGGCGTCTCGACCACCTCGGAGGTCGTCGCGCTGCTGGAACGCGGGGTGACGGAGATGAAGTTCTTCCCGGCGGAGGCGGCGGGCGGCACCGCGTATCTCAAGTCGCTCGCCTCCCCCCTCCCCCAGGCCCGCTTCTGCCCGACCGGCGGCATCGACGAGGCCCGAGCGGCCGGCTATCTCGCGCTGCCCAACGTCGGCTGTGTGGGCGGCACCTGGATGCTGCCGGGCGAGGCGCTGGCCGCGAAGGACTTCTCCCGCGTCCAGCGCCTCGCCGAGGGCGCCGCCGCGCTACACGGCTGACGGCGCGGGGCTCTGCCCCTCCCTTTCCCGCTCCCTTTCCCGCGCCCGCTTGGCGAGTACGTAGATGGAGGCGAGCGAGATCACGGCGAGCAGCATGATGTAGCCGGAGACGGCCATCGAGGTCCCGCTCACCTCCAGCAGCAGCACCATGAGGAACGGGGCCAGGCCGCCGCCGAACACCGCGGCGATCTGGTAGCCCAGCGAGGCGCCCGTGTAGCGCATCTCCGCGGTGAACAGCTCGGCGAACAGGGCGGCTTGCGGCCCGTACATGATGCTGAGGAAGAAGCTGGTGACGAAGGTGCCCACGCCCAGCAGCCACAGCGAGGTGGTGTCGATGAGCAGGAACATCGGCACCGCCCACACCAGCAGCCCGATCGCTCCGGCCGTGTAGACGGGCAGCCGTCCGACGCGGTCGGAGAACGCGGCCGCGGCGGGGATGATCGCGAACTGGGTGAGGCTGACCAGCAGCGAGACCGTCAGCACCGACGTGCGTTCCATGTGCAGGTCGCGCGTCGTGTAGTCCAGTACGCCGGTGATGATGATGTAGAACGTGGCGGTGTTGACGGCGAAGGAACCGCTGGCCAGGAGCACGGTGCCGAAGTGGTGCCGGATGATGGTGCGCAGCGGGGAACGCGCCGTGCCCCCGGAGGCGTCGGCGCCCTTCTCCTTCTGTTCCCGCTCGGCGAGTTCGCGCTCTGCCTGGCGGAACTCCGGTGTCTCCTCGACCCGCTTGTGTATGTACCAGGCGAGCACGAGTACCAGGATGCCGACGGCGAACGGCATCCGCCAGCCCCACGCGGCGAAGGCGGCGTCGTCGGTCAGGCTCCCGGTGACGAGGAAGGCCACGTTGGCGGTCACGACGCCGATCGGGACGCCCAGCTGTACGAGGCTGCCGTACAGACCCCGCTTGCCCTCGGGCGCGTACTCGGTGGCCATCAGCATCGCACCGCCCCACTGGGCCCCCACGGCGAGTCCCTGGAGGACGCGGAGAGCGACCAGGGCGATCGGCGCGGCGATGCCGATCGTGTCGTAGCTCGGGAGGAGCCCGATGCCCGTGGTGGCGAGGCCCATGGTGACCAGCGCCAGTACCAGCATCGGCTTCCTGCCGCGCTTGTCGCCGAGCTGTCCGGCGATGATGCCGCCCAGCGGGCGGGCGAGGAAGCCGACCGCGAACGTCGCGAAGGAGGCGAGGACTTCGGCGACGGGGCTGCTGGAGGGGAAGAACTTGCCACCGAGTATGAGCGCGGCGGCGATGCCGAAGATGAAGTAGTCGTACCACTCCACTGCCGAGGCCGCCGCCGCGGCAGCGGCGACCTTGCGTCGGTTGTTCCGCCGTGGGGCGGAGTCGGGTGGTGCCGTTTCCATGGCTGCACGCTCCGGTTGTGGGTCGCGGCGAGGGACGGGGGAACTTCGGCGCCGCAAATTCCGGTGAACGTACCGACCAGCCGGTAGGTGGTCAACAGATCACACAACCATCGCTCTGGGTCGTGTGATCGGTGCGGTGGGTAAGGGGTACGGGCGATCGGCGTGGCCCGGCCCGCCGGGCCGGGTGCGGCGCCCTCTGAAGGGGTCCGGCGTGCCCGGCGGGCCACCGTCTCCCGCGGCATGCGAGCGGGGCGAATCGGCTCAGCGCAAGTGGCCGGTGTCGTTCAACAGGCGTAGTGAGGCGTTGCCGTCCGCGTAGTAGGCGACCGCCGAGAGGGAGGCCGCGGACAGCTCCATCCGGAACAGCGCCTCGGCCGGGGCGCCGAGCGCCAGCCGGACGAGCGTCTTGACCGGCGTGACGTGCGTGACGAGCAGCACCGTACGGGCCGGGTAGCGGGCCAGCAGCTTGTCACGGGAGACGGCGACGCGGCGCGCGACCGCGGCGAAGCTCTCGCCGCCGCCGGTGGGTTCGGCCTCCGTGGACTCCAGCCACGTCTGCAGGTCGTCGGAGAAGCGGTCCTGTACCTCGGCGAAGGTCATGCCCTCCCAGTCCCCGAAGTCGGCCTCCCGCAGGCCCTCATCGATACGGACCGGGAGCCCGGTACGGTCCGCGACCGCGGCGGCGGTCTCCTGGCAACGGCGCAGCGGGGAGCTGCCGCTCGCCTGGAGGGTGCCGCGCGCGGCCAGCGCGTCGGCCACGGCCCGCGCCTGGCGCCGTCCCGCGGCGGAGAGTTCGGGGTCGGTGCCGCCGCTGCCGGAGAAGCGCTTCTCGGGCGTCAGCGCGGTCTCGCCGTGCCGCAGCAGCACGAAGGTGCTGGGTTCACCGAGATCCGGGCCCCAGCCACTGTGCGGCGCGGTGGGCGCGGGATCCGGTTCGCCGACCGGCCCAATCGTCCCGACCGCCTCTGCCGCCGCGTCCAGCTCCGCCGTCGACGCGCCCGCCGACCACTGCTCGCCCCGCTTGCCCGCGTCCATCGCTGCGTTGGCGAGCCGGTCAGCGTGCTTGTTCTTCGCGCGCGGAATCCACTCGTAGCGGACCGCGGCTCCCGGCGGGAAGATCTCCTTCGCCTCCGCGGCGAGCGGCCGC
>NZ_JBOHCV010000255.1:0-9503 GCF_050698815.1 Streptomyces sp. | reverse complement strand
GTCCTGCGCGGCGTTGTCGGCCGGCCGGCGGTCAGCGCCCGCCACGGTGGCCCGGGCGACGGGCGACCCAGGCGCGGACGGTGTCCCCGTACCAGAACGGTTTGCCGGCCTCTACGAGGTCGGGCGGTGGCAGCAGGCCGTGCTTGCGGTACGAGCGCACCGTGTCCGTCCGGACGCCGATGTGCGCGGCGATTTCCTTGTATGACCAGAGTCTTCGGTCGGCCAACTCGGCACCTCCCACAGGGGCCACGGAAGTGGCTGTCGATCATCAGCCTGTGCCGTGTGAACGACGCTGAGTGACGGTAGGGGAGGGCCTGTTGAGGGTCTGTGACGAACTCACCGGGTAATCGTGACGCTCGTGACAGAGCGCCAACCTCAGCCGACCGCCCGGCAGTCGGCCCGGCGGTCAGGACGGCGGTCAGGCGCCGCAGCCGCGCAGGAAGCGCCGGGTGCGCTCGGCGATCGGGAGGGGCTGGTCCGGCGGGCACGGGTACATGTCCTGCTCGACGATGGCGAAGAGGTCCACGCCCAGGCCCTGCGCGGCGGTGAGCACCGGCTCCATCGCCGGGACCCCGAGCGGCGGTTCGCACATCACGCCCTGCCGCACCGCGGGTCCGAAGGGAGTCCCCTCCCGTACGACGTCGGCGAGGACGTCCGGGTCCACCTGCTTCAGGTGCAGATAGCCGATCCGCTCGCCGTAGGTCTCGATCAGCTTGACGCTGTCGCCGCCGCAGTAGGCGTAATGCCCGGTGTCCAGGCAGAGGTTGACCAGGCCGGAGTCGGTCGCGTCGAGGAAGCGTGCGACGTGTTCCTCGGTGTCGATGTGGGTGTCGGCATGCGGGTGCACCATGATCCCGAGCCCGTACCTCTCACCCACCTCGCGGGCCAGCCGTTCGGTTCCGCTCGCGAGATGGCCCCACTGCTCGGCGGTCAGTTCGCTCGGTTCGATCAGCTCGGCCGTCTTGTCGTCCCGCCAGAAGGAGGGGATGACGACGAGGTTCTCCGCGCCCATCGCCTGGGTGAGCGCGGCGACTTGGCCGACGTGCTCCCAGGTGGCGTCCCAGACGCCGGGTCCGCGGTGCAGGGAGGTGAAGACCGTGCCGGCCGAGACCTTGAGGCCGCGTGCGTTCACCTCGTCGGTGAGGCGGGCCGGGTCGGTGGGGAGATATCCGTACGGGCCGAGTTCGATCCACTCGTAGCCCGCCTGCGAGACCTCGTCGAGGAAGCGGCGCCACGGCACCTGCTGGGGGTCGTCGGGGAACCAGACGCCCCAGGAGTCGGGCGCCGAGCCGACCCGGATGCGGTCGAGGGAGGGATGCACGGGAGTCATGGAAGGAGGGCTCCTCGGGTGTACGCGTGCGTGTGCGGTGGCGGTGGCGAGCCAACTCGGCGACGGCCGCCACTGTCAAGGGATTGTCAGGACAATGTTTCATACTGACTTCGCCGGACGGTCCGTCCCCGCCGTGCCGCCGCCACCACCGCCACCCGTAGGGACGTCAGTATGTAAGGACAAATCATTGACACCTGTCGCCGCCAGCCGTGACGATGGGAGGCCGACGAGCGCGAGCGAGAGGGGTCCCTGACAGCCATGGCGTCCACGGCCGAGCCACACGATGTCATCACGATGGGCCGCATCGGTGTGGACATCTATCCGCTGCAGACCGGCGTGCCGCTGCCCCAGGTGGAGACGTTCCAGAAGTTCCTCGGCGGCTCCGCCACCAACGTCGCCGTCGCCGCCGCCCGCCTGGGGCGCTCCAGTGCGGTGATCAGCCGTACCGGCGACGACCCCTTCGGTGAGTACTGCCACCAGGCGCTGCGCGGATTCGGCGTGGACGACCGCTGGGTGACGCCCGTGCGGCGGTATCCGACGCCGGTCACCTTCTGCGAGATCTTCCCGCCGGACGACTTCCCGCTGTACTTCTACCGGGAGCCCAAGGCGCCCGATCTGGAACTGCGTCCGGAGGACCTGGACTTCGACGCGATCGAGGCGGCGCGCGTCTTCTGGGTGACCGGCACCGGTCTGTGCGCCGAACCCAGCCGCACCACCACCCTCACCGCACTCGAGGCGCGCGCTGAGGGCGCCGGGGGTGTCACCGTCTTCGACATGGACTGGCGGCCCATGTTCTGGGGGGCCGGATCACGGGACGGGGACGAGGCCGAGGCCGTGGCCGAGGCACGTCCGTACTACCGCCAGGCCCTCGCCCACGCCACTGTCGCGGTCGGCAACCTCGACGAGTGCGAGGTCGCCACCGGTGCCCGCGAGCCGCAGGAGTGCGCCGACGCCCTGCTGGCGGCGGGGGTCGAGCTCGCCGTCGTCAAGCAGGGCCCCAAGGGAGTGCTCGCCGTGCACCGCGACGGCACCCGCGCCGAGGTCCCCCCGCACCCCGTGAAGGTCCTCAACGGCCTCGGCGCCGGCGACGCCTTCGGCGGCTCGCTCTGCCACGGACTGCTCGCGGGCCGGGACCTGGAGTACGTGATGCGGTACGCCAACGCCGCGGGCGCCCTCGTCGCCTCGCGGCTCGCGTGCTCCACCGCGATGCCCACGCAGACCGAGGTCGAGGACCTCCTCCGGGGCTGATTCGCACCTCTCCCCGGCACCCCCGCATGGCCCGCAGCCCCGCCCGTCAGGAAAGTGAGCACCTTTGAGCAGCGTCAGCATCTCCGATCTCGTCGCCGTACGGGCCAGGCACCCGGAGGCGATAGCGGAGGCCGCCGCCGTACGCGTCCGCCGCCCGCTGGTCGGCGAGAGCGGCCGGCTGATGATCGTCGCCGCCGACCACCCGGCCCGCGGCGCGCTCGGTGTCGGCGACCGGAAGCTCGCGATGGCTCACCGTGGTCAGCTGCTGGAGCGACTGGTCCTCGCCCTCTCCCGGCCGGGCGTGGACGGCGTGCTCGCCACGGCCGACATCCTCGAGGACCTGCTGCTGCTCGGCGCTCTCGAGAACAAGATCGTCATGGGCTCCATGAACCGCGGCGGTCTGGCCGGCGCCGCCTTCGAACTGGACGACCGCTTCACCGGTTACCGGGCCCAGGACATCGAGCGGCTGCGCTTCGACGCGGGCAAGGCACTGCTGCGCATCGACTACGACGACCCGGGCTCGCTCGCCACTCTGCACTCCACCGCCCGCGCCGTCGACGAGATGGCGGCGCGGCGGCTGCCCGTCTTCGTCGAGCCGTTCATCTCCCGCCGGGATGCCGACGGCACGGTGCGCAACGACCTCGGTCCGGAGGCGATCGCCCGGTCCATCGCCATCGCCTCCGGCCTGGGCGGCACCTCCGCATACACCTGGCTGAAGATCCCGGTGGCCGGGAACCCGGACGAGATGGAGTGGGTGTGCGAGACCTCCACCCTGCCGGTCGTGCTGCTGGGCGGCGAGACCAACGGGGACCAGGAGGGCGCGTACGAGAAGTGGCGGACGGCGCTGCGCATGCCCACCGTGCGCGGGCTGGTCGTCGGGCGTTCCCTGCTCTACCCGGCGGACGGCGACGTGGCCGCCGCCGTAGACACGGCGGTCGGACTGCTGTGAGTGGTGGTGTCCCGTGTGCTGGGAAGTGTCACGCCACGGGGCATGCGGGCCGTGCGGGTCATGCGAAGGATCAAGGGTGACGGAGATACGGAGATGAGGGACATGACGGCCAGGACGAGCGCCGGCGCCGGCGCTGAGCTGCATGTACGGGCGGGGAGCGCGGCGCGTGGCCCGTACGCCCTGGACATCGACCCCGAGCGGGCCGGCTGGGGCTACTCCGCCCTGCGCGTGCTCGAGCTCGAACCGGGCGGATCGCACGACTTCGGCACGGGGGAGAGCGAGTGGATCGTGCTCCCGCTCAACGGCGGCTGCACCGTCACCGCCGAGGGCCAGACCCTCGAACTGCGCGGCCGGAAGAGCGTCTTCGACGGGGTCAGCGACTTCGCGTACGTACCGCGCGACGCCGAGGTGCGGATCACCAGCGCGGACGGGGGCCGCTTCGCCCTGACCGGCGCGCGCTGCACCCGCCGCCTGCCCGTCCGTTACGGTCCCGCCGCCGGCGTTCCCGTCGAGCTGCGTGGCACCGGGAACTGCTCCCGGCAGGTCAACAACTTCGCCGCGGCGGGAGTCTTCGAAGCCGACCAGCTGATCGCGGTGGAGGTGCTGACGCCGGGCGGCAACTGGTCCTCGTACCCGCCGCACAAGCACGACGAGCACCGGCCGGGCGAGGAGAGCGAGTTGGAGGAGATCTACTACTTCGAGATCGCCCCGCACCGGACCGAGACCGGGACCGGGACCGGGACGGGAATGGGCACCGGCGTCACCCCCGGGCTCGGCTACCAGCGGGTCTCCCCGTCCGGGCACGGCAGCGGCAGCGACGTGCTGGCCGAGGTGCGCGGCGGTGACGCGGTGCTGATCCCCGACGGCTGGCACGGCCCGTCCATGGCGGCGCCCGGCCACGACATGTACTACCTGAACGTGATGGCGGGCCCGGGGCTGGAGCGCGCGTGGCTTATCTGCGACCATCCAGACCATGCCTGGATCCGAGGCAGCTGGGAGCGGCAGCCTGTGGATCCAAGGCTGCCGCTCTACGGCGCGCCGACACTGGAAGGAGATGCGGGTCAGTGAGTTCCGTACCAGGACCGACCGGTGAGGCACCCGCGTCCGGTGCGACGCGACGCCTGACCGTCGCGCAGGCGCTGGTGCGCTTCCTCGCCGCCCAGTACACCGAGCGCGACGGCCGGCGCCACCGCCTGGTCGACGCCTGCTGGGGCATCTTCGGCCACGGCAACGTCGCCGGAATCGGCCAGGCGCTGCTGGAGAGCGGCCAGGGTGAGGGCGCCCCGCTGCGCTATCTCCAGGGCCGCAACGAGCAGGCCATGGTGCACGCCGCCGTCGGCTACGCCCGGCAGCGCGACCGGCTCTCCGCCCAGGCCGTCACCACCTCCATCGGCCCCGGCGCCACCAACCTCGTCACCGGCGCCGCCCTCGCCACCGTCAACCGGATTCCCGTCCTGCTGCTCCCCGGCGACACCTTCGCGACCCGCATCGCCGACCCCGTGCTGCAGCAGATCGAAGTCGCCTCCGCCGGCGACGTCTCCGTCAACGACGCGCTGCGCCCCGTCTCCCGCTGGTTCGACCGCGTCCACCGCCCCGAGGCGCTGATCCCCGCCGCCCTGCAGGCCATGCGGGTGCTCGCCGACCCCGCCGAGACCGGCGCCGTCACGCTGGCGCTGCCCCAGGACGTACAGGCGGAGGCGTACGATTGGCCGGCGGAGTTCTTCGCCGAGCGCGTCTGGCACGTACGGCGTCCCGCCCCCGAAGCGGCCGAGGTCGCGGCGGCGGCCACGGCGGTGCTGGCGGCGCGGCGGCCCCTGATCATCGCGGGCGGCGGCGTGCACCACAGCGAGGCCGAGGACGCGCTGCGGGCACTGACCGACGCCACCGGCATCCCCGTGGCCAGCACCCAGGCGGGCAAGGGCTCGCTGCGTCACGACCACCCCTGCGACGTGGGCGGCATCGGCCACACGGGTACGGCCGTCGCCGACGACCTGGCGCGCACCGCGGACCTCGTCATCGGCGTCGGCACCCGCTACACCGACTTCACCACCGCCTCCGGCACCCTCTTCGCCGAGCCCCACGTCCGCTTCCTCAACCTCAACATCGCTCCCTTCGACTCGCACAAGATGGCGGCCCTGCCGCTCGTCGCCGACGCGCGGGCCGGGCTGGAGGCACTGACCGGAGCGCTCTCCGGACACCACGTCACACACGCCTACCGGGACGAGTACGGGGCGGGCAAGGCTCGTTGGGAGCAGATCGTCGAGACGGTCTACGCGGCCGAGGACGGGTCCGTACGTCCCACCCAGACCCAAGTGCTGGGAGCCCTGGACTCTGTGGTGGGCGACGAGGACGTCGTCATCAACGCCGCCGGCTCCCTCCCCGGCGACCTGCACAAGCTGTGGCGGGCCCGCTCCCCGCGCCAGTACCACCTGGAGTACGGCTACTCCTGCATGGGTTACGAGATCCCCGCCGCCATCGGCGTCCGGCTCGCCGCCCCCGACCGGCCGGTGTGGGCGCTGGTCGGCGACGGCACGTACCTGATGCTGCCGACCGAACTGGTGACGGCGGTGCAGGAGGGCGTCAACATCAACGTGGTGCTGCTGCAGAACCACGGTTACGCGTCCATCGGCGGTCTGTCGGAGCAGACCGGCGGTGAGCGGTTCGGTACCGCCTACCGCTACCGGGCGGCCGACGGCAGCTACACCGGTGCCCCGTTGCCCGTCGATCTGGCCGCGAACGCCGCCTCGTTGGGCATGGACGTCATCCGCGCGGAGACCGTCGCCGAACTGCGCGAAGGGCTGGCAGCGGCGCGGTCCTCGGAGCGGCCGACCTGCGTATACGTCGAGACGGACACCAGCCCGAAGACTCCGGCCCCGCCCGCGTCGGCGTGGTGGGACGTGGTCGTCGCCGAGACGTCCGAGCGTCCGGCGGCGCGCGAGGCACGTGCCGAGTACGAACGCCACGCGGCGGCCAGGCGCCGCCACCTGTGACGGGGGGGCGCGTCCCGGCCCGTACACCCCTTGACCCCAGACCTGGCACCCCTCCCAGAAAGGCCCCTTCATGAAGACCCTCGGTCACTGGATCGGCGGCAAGGCCGTCGAGTCCGTCTCCGGCAACGCCGCCCCCGTCTACAACCCCGCCACCGGCGCGCAGCCCACCCAGGTCTCGCTCGCCTCGGTCGACGAGGTCGACGCCGCCGTCGACGCGGCCCGCCAGGCGTACGCGGACTGGTCGCAGTCCTCCCTCGCCAAGCGCACCGCCTTCCTCTTCAAGTACCGGGAACTGCTGGACGCGCACCGCGACGAGATCGCCGAACTGATCACCGCGGAGCACGGCAAGGTGCACTCCGACGCCCTCGGCGAGGTCGCCCGCGGCATGGAGATCCTCGAACTGGCCTGCGGCATCACGGAGAAGCTCAAGGGCGAGCTGTCCACCCAGGTCTCCAACCGGGTCGACGTCTCCTCCATCCGGCAGCCCATCGGTGTCGTCGCGGGCATCACGCCCTTCAACTTCCCCGCGATGGTGCCGATGTGGATGTTCCCGCTCGCCATCGCCTGCGGTAACACCTTCATCCTCAAGCCCAGCGAGAAGGACCCGTCGGCCGGCTACCGGCTCGCCGAACTGGCCGCCGAGGCGGGCCTCCCGGACGGCGTACTCAACGTCGTCAACGGCGACAAGGTCGCCGTCGACCGGCTCCTGTCCCACCCGGACGTGGCGGCCGTCAGCTTCGTCGGCTCCACTCCGATCGCCAAGTACATCCAGTCCGAGGCCGTCGCCCACGGCAAGCGCGTCCAGGCGCTCGGCGGCGCCAAGAACCACATGCTCGTACTGCCCGACGCGGACCTCGACTTCGCCGCCGACAACGCCATCAACGCCGCCTACGGCTCGGCCGGCGAGCGCTGCATGGCCGTCTCCGTGGTCGTCGCCGTCGGCGACACCGGCGACGAGTTGGTGGCGAAGATCGCCGACCGCGCGCACAAGCTCCGCATCGGCCCCGGCGACGACCCCGCCTCCGAGATGGGCCCGCTCATCACCCGCGAACACCGCGACAAGGTCGCCTCGTACGTCGGCGGCGCCCGCGAGCAGGGCGCCGACGTCGTCGTCGACGGCACCGGTTACAGCGTGACCGGACACCCCGAGTGCGCAGACGGCTTCTTCCTCGGCGTCTCCCTCCTCGACAAGGTCTCCCCGGAGATGGACGCCTACCGGGACGAGATCTTCGGCCCGGTGCTGTGCGTCGTACGGGCGGACACCTACGACGAGGCGATCCACCTCATCAACAGCAGCCGCTGGGGCAACGGCACCGCCATCTTCACCCGCGACGGCGGCGCCGCACGCCGCTTCCAGCTCGAGGTCGAGGCGGGCATGGTGGGCATCAACGTGCCCATCCCGGTCCCCGTCGGCTACCACTCCTTCGGCGGCTGGAAGGACTCCCTCTTCGGCGACCTGCACGTCTACGGCAACGACGGCGTGGCGTTCTACACCCGCGGCAAGGTCATCACCACCCGCTGGCCCGACCCCGCCGAGACCGGCGGCATCAACCTGGGCTTCCCCACCTCGTCGTAGCTTTCCCCGCTTCCGCGGGTCCTTCGGAGACCCCGCTCGGGCATCGCCCGGGCGGGGCCGGGCCGTCCTTGACCGCCCGGTGGTCCTGCCCCGGCGGATCCAGGGACATCCCGGTTCGGCCAGGAGGCCAGGGACGTTGTGGAGAGTATTCAAGGTAGGGTAAAGGGCATGAGTGAGCCTACCCAGAAGTACTCGATCACCATGCCGCGGGACATCGCGGAATCGGCGCGCGAGCGAAGCGGTCCGTCGGGGCTGTCCGCCTATGTCGCCGCAGCCGTCGCACGGCAGATCGAGCGGGACAATCTCAACGAACTCATCTCGGTGGCGGAAGCCGACCACGGTGCCATCACCGAGGAGGAGATCCAGGCCAGGCGCGATCAGCTGCGCCGCGCTCGCGAGGCCCAGGGCCACAACGGAAACCCGGGAGCACGCGCCGCATGACCCGCTCCCTTGCTGTGCCGGGCGGCACCTTGGTCCTGGACAGCGAAGGCTTGGCGAAGGCGGTCCAGCGCGACCGTGACGTCACCGGATGGCTCGCGCTGGCTCGTGCGGACGACATGCGCGTGATCACCAGCGCGGCCACGCTTGTGGAAGTCGTCCACCCGAGAATCAAGCGGCCGGCTCTGGAATGGACGCTCTCCCGCGTCGTCGTCGAGCCGGTCGGCGAGCACATCGCCCGCCATGCGGCAGCCCTGCTCGCCGAGGCCGGACTGCACGGTCACAAGTACGCCATCGACGCCATACTCTCCGCCACCGCCCTCGCCGCCCCCGGCCCCGTCACGGTACTCACCTCGGACCCTGAGGACCTCACCGCTCTATGCGGAGAACGCGTCATCGTCATCAAGGTCTGAAACGGTGTCCTGTCGTCACGTGCCTCGAACGCGGTGTCTCGCCGGACGCGGTGACGCGTAACCTCACCGTCGGCGTCACCACCGAACTCCGTCGCCCCGTCGCCCTGTTGGGGCACCGCCTCGCCCAGTGGGTCCCGCCGGGCCTCCCGGCACCGGAACCGGCCGCCTCGCGCCCCGACCCGCTCCAGGCCTGCCCGACTGCGACCGTGCCTCCCGTTCCCCGCCCTGGCCACTGCCGCGACTGGCGCAGCCCCGCCCCCGCCCCGCCCCTGACCCTCTGACCTCGGCTGTCCCCGTATTCTCGGGGCATGAAGGTCCTGCCCTGGGTCCGGGCGATCGGTGAGACCGCGCACTCCGGCCTGTCGATCGAGCGCACCAAGCTCAGCCCGCTCATCGCATTGCGCGCGGCGGTCGGCGTCGCCGTCATCGTCGGGCTGACGCTGTGGGCGGGTTCGCCGGAGCTCGCCGTCTCCTCGGCGTTCGGCGGGTTCTCCTCCGGCGTGGCCACCTTTCAGCGCAGTTGGCGCCCGCGCCCCGTGCTGGCGCTCTGCGCCGCGGC
>NZ_JBOHCV010000254.1:0-4685 GCF_050698815.1 Streptomyces sp. | reverse complement strand
CGTCGGCCCTGCCCTCGTCGCGGCGGTCACGGCGCTCGCCGGCCGCCTTCTCCTCGTTGGCGGGCTGTCCGGGGATGTCGATCTGCTGCTGAGTTTCCTGCTGGCCGTCCGCGGCGGACTCGCCCGTACGTGCCGTGGAGGTCGCCCGGCGCTTCGGCCTGGACTCGGCGGCCTCTTCGGAGGCGTCGGTGCTCTTGGCCGCCGGCGCGGGCCCGGAACCTGCCGAACTGCCGCCCGACTGCCTCTCCTTGATGGTCTCGATCAACTGGCTCTTGCGCATCCGCGCCGTGCCCTTGATGCCAAGTCCGGAGGCAACCTGCTGAAGCTCGGCGAGCACCATGCCCTCGAGCCCGGTGCCGGAGCGCCGACGTTTGGGCGCGGCACCGGAGGCGGGCGCGGCGGCGTCCGTAGCAGGCGCGGCGGCATCGCCGGCGGCCTTACCCGCGGAGGAGTTACCTCCCTCGGCGGGAGCGGCGTTCACGCCCATCAGATCGGTGGTGTCGCTCACAAAGGGTCCTTCCCTGGAGCGGACGTCGGCCTGTCTGGCTCGGCGACCGGTCGTGCTGTCCGGCGTGGTCCTGTGCGAGCGGACCTGGCCGGGACGGTGGTCCCGTCTGTACGTGCGACGGGGAGATCAATTCACTGGTTCGGCGTGCAACGAGGACATGTGCGTCCCGCACGTCGGCTCCGGAGCGGGCTCGGAACTGCTCCACAAGAAAGACAGCGCGGGAGGCTCCTGGAGGAAGAGGCGATCCCTGGGACTCCGCCCTGGGGGATCACACAAGCACTGCACCCTACGGACCACCATAAACCTTCACGTGTGGGCCACGAGACTGCGAGTACAGACTTGAGGTTAACACTACCGGATCCAACAAACATTCCCCCTCTCCCGGATCTCTCCCCGGATCAGCGCCCGCTCCCGGGCGTGGCCTGGTGTGATCACTGTCAGTGCGTCGTGCGGCGTCACTCAGGTGCACCGCGCTCCGTCCCGTCCGCCGCCAGCGGGAGCACGCTGGCTCCCGCGACGTCGAGGCTCAGCCGGTTGGCCGTCCATTCCTCTCCCGCCAGCCGGGTCACCTTGTCGGCGGCTCCGTGCCCCTCGGGCAGTGCGAGCACCGTGGGCCCCGCACCGGAGACGACCGCCGGGACGCCGTCCGCGCGCAGCCGGTTCACCAGCTCCACGCTCTCCCGCATCGCCGGAGCGCGGTATTCCTGGTGCAGCCGGTCCTCCGTCGCGGGCAGCAGCAGTTCGGGCCGCCTGGTCAGTGCCTCCACGAGCAGCGCGGCACGGCCGGCGTTGAACGCCGCGTCGACATGCGGGACATGACGCGGCAGCAGTCCCCGCGCGGTCTCGGTGAGTACCGGTTTCGCGGGGACGAAAACCACCGGGACGACGGATTCCGCGGGCTCCATCCTGATCGCCCGCGCCGCGCCGGCGTCCAGCCAGGCCAGGGTGAAACCGCCCAGCAGGCAGGCGGCGACATTGTCCGGGTGGCCCTCGATCTCGGTGGCCAGCTCCAGCATCGCGGCGTCGTCGAGTCTGGCCTCGCCCCCGGTCGTCACCGCGCGGGCGGCGACGATCCCCGCGCAGATGGCGGCGGAGGACGATCCGAGACCGCGCCCGTGCGGGATGCGGTTGGCACAGACGACCTCCAGGCCGCGCGGCTGGCCACCGAGCAGGTCGAAGGCGGTACGGAGCGACCGTACGAGCAGATGGTCCTCGTCGCGGGACAGGGTCTCGGCGCCCTCGCCGGCGATGTCGACGTGCAGACCGGAGTCGGCGACCCGGACCACGACATCGTCATACAGGCCCAGCGCGAGGCCCAGCGCGTCGTAGCCGGGGCCGAGGTTGGCGCTGGTGGCGGGGACACGCACACGGACAGCTGCGGCGCGAAACGCGGGACCGGCCATCTCCCGATGACTCTCCTTGGTTGGTGGTGACGCTGATTCTCATGGCCCGTGGACCGTGGCCCGTGGACCGTCGAGTACGGCCCGCGGAACGCGGAACGCGGCGGCGGGCCCGGCCGGTCGCCGGCCCGCCGTCCCCGGGCCTGACGGTCCGGGTGCGGGTCCCGAGGTGGGGTCCCTCCGGCGCGGCAGGAGGGAATACCCGAAGTAGCCGTGGGGGCTCGGGGTTGACACAAGCTTATCGAAGGAAGGTTCACCGGCGACACAGGGCGCACGGGAGGCGCACGATGCGTGTCGTGAGCAGCGCCGCGCTCCCTCGCCGGCCGGCTCGCCCGCCCCTCTCCGGGAATCGCTTCCCGGCTGCTCAGGCGAGTCCCAGCCGTTCCGCCGCGGCGTCCGCGTCGACCGGCACCGTCACCGGCGGCGGCGCGCCCGCGACCGCCCAGTCCGGGTCCTTGAGGCCGTTGCCGGTCACCGTGCACACGACCCGCCGTCCCCGCTCCAGCGTGCCCTGTTCGGCCGCCTGCAGCAGTCCGGCCACCGAGGCGGCCGACGCGGGCTCGACGAAGACACCCTCCCGCGCCGCCAACAGCTTGTAGGCGCGCAGGATCTGACGGTCGGTCACCGAATCGATGAAGCCGCCCGACTCGTCGCGCGCCTGCTCCGCGAGCGTCCAGGAGGCGGGGTTGCCGATCCGGATGGCGGTGGCGATCGTGCTCGGGTCCTTGACGGGCTCGCCGCGCACGATGGGTGCGGCTCCGGAGGCCTGGAAGCCCCACATGTGCGGCGTACGAGTGGCGGGACCGTCCGCCGCGTATTCGCGGTAACCCTTCCAGTACGCCGTGATGTTGCCCGCGTTGCCCACCGGCAGGACGTGGATGTCGGGCGCGTCTCCGAGCATGTCGACGATTTCGAAGGCGGCTGTCTTCTGGCCCTCGATGCGGTACGGATTGACCGAATTGACCAGCGCCACAGGGTACTTGTCGGACAGACCGCGGGCGAGGGTGAGGCAGTCGTCGAAGTTGCCGTCGACCTGGAGGATCTTCGCGCCGTGCACGAGCGCCTGGCCCATCTTGCCCAGCGCGATCTTGCCCTGCGGCACCAGGACCGCGCAGACCATGCCCGCCCGTACGGCATAGGCGGCGGCCGACGCCGAAGTGTTGCCCGTGGAGGCGCAGATGACGGCCTGGGCGCCCTCTTCCTTCGCCCGCGTGATGGCCACCGTCATGCCGCGGTCCTTGAAGGAACCGGTGGGGTTGGCGCCCTCGACCTTGAGATGGACCTCGCAGCCGGTGAGCTCGGACAGCAGCTGCGCCGGCACCAGCGGGGTGGCGCCCTCGCGCAGGCTGACGGGGGTGGTGTCCGCGCCGAGCGGGAGCCGGTCGCGGTACTCCTCGATGATGCCGCGCCACTGGCGTGCGGTGCCGGGTGCGGCGGCTGCTCCTGATGTGGCGGCTACGCCGGATTCCATGATCGTCACTGTTCCTTAGCTCCCTGATCCCCGATGCCCGCTGTTCCCGCTGTCTGTTCCGCTATTCGCCTTCGACCCGCATGATGCTCGCGACGCCGCGTACGGTGTCCAGTTTGCGCAGTGCCTCGACGGTCGCGCTCAGCGCGGCGTCGGCGGCCCGGTGGGTGACGACGACCAGCCACGCCTCGCCGTCCTTGCCCTGCTGGCGGACGGTGTCGATGGAGACGCCGTGCTCCGCGAAAGTGGTGGCGACCTGGGCGAGGACGCCGGGCTTGTCGGCCACGTCGAGGCTGATGTGATAGCGCGTGACGACCTCGCCCATGGGCGAGACGGGGAGCTGCGCGTACGCCGACTCACCCGGCCCCTTGGCACCGTTGAGCTTGTTGCGGCAGGCGGCAACCAGGTCACCCAGCACGGCCGAGGCCGTGGGCGCGCCGCCCGCGCCGGGCCCGTAGAACATCAGCTGGCCGGCCGCGTCCGACTCGACGAAGACCGCGTTGTACGCCTCGCGGACGCTGGCCAGGGGGTGGCTGAGCGGGATCATCGCCGGGTGCACGCGTGCGGTCACGGAGCGGCCGTCGGCGGCCCGCTCGCAGATGGCGAGCAGTTTGACCGTACAGCCCATGCGCTTGGCGGAGGCGATGTCCGCGGCGCTGACCTCGGTGAGGCCCTCACGGTGCACGTCGTCCAGGCGGACCCGGGTGTGGAAGGCGATCCCGGCGAGGATGGCGGCCTTGGCGGCGGCGTCGAAGCCCTCGACGTCGGCGGTCGGGTCGGCCTCGGCGTAGCCGAGCGCGGTGGCCTCGTCCAGCGCCTCGCCGTAGCCGGCGCCGCTGGAGTCCATCCGGTCGAGGATGAAGTTGGTGGTGCCGTTGACGATGCCGACGACGCGGTTGACCTTGTCGCCCGCCAGGGACTCGCGCAGCGGCCGCACCAGGGGGATGGCGGCGGCGACGGCGGCCTCGTAGAAGAGGTCGGCGCCGTACTTCTCGGCGGCCTCGTGGAGGGTGGAGCCGTCCTCGGCGAGCAGCGCCTTGTTGGCGGTGACGACGCTGGCGCCGTGCTCGAAGGCGGTGGTGATCAGGGCCCGGGCGGGCTCGATGCCGCCGATCACCTCGACGACGACGTCGACGTCCTCGCGCCGGGCGAGGCCCACCGCGTCGGTGGTGACGAGCGTGGGGTCGATTCCCTCCCGCACCCGGTCGGGGCGGCGCACGGCGACGCCGGCCAGTTCGACGGGGGCGCCGATGCGGGCGGCGAGGTCGTCCGCGTGCGTCGTCATGATGCGTGCCACCTCTGAGCCGAC
>NZ_JBOHCV010000253.1:0-7030 GCF_050698815.1 Streptomyces sp. | reverse complement strand
GACGCCAACAAGGGCGTCAACCCGGACGAGGTCGTCGCCATCGGCGCCAGCCTGCAGGCCGGCGTGCTCAAGGGCGAGGTCAAGGACGTCCTGCTGCTGGACGTCACCCCGCTGTCCCTCGGTATCGAGACCAAGGGCGGCATCATGACCAAGCTGATCGAGCGCAACACCACGATTCCGACGAAGCGTTCGGAGACCTTCACCACGGCCGAGGACAACCAGCCGTCGGTGCAGATCCAGGTCTTCCAGGGTGAGCGCGAGATCGCGGCGTACAACAAGAAGCTCGGCATGTTCGAGCTGACCGGTCTGCCGCCCGCCCCGCGCAACGTGCCGCAGATCGAGGTCACCTTCGACATCGACGCGAACGGCATCATGCACGTCTCCGCGAAGGACCTCGGCACTGGCAAGGAGCAGCGGATGACCGTCACCGGCGGCTCGGCGCTGCCGAAGGACGACATCGAGCGCATGATGCGCGACGCCGAGCAGTACGCCGACGAGGACTCCAAGCGCCGCGAGTCCGCCGAGACGCGTAACCAGGCCGAGCAGCTCGTCTACACGACCGAGAAGTTCCTCAAGGACAACGAGGAGAAGGTCCCCGAGGCGATCAAGACCGAGGTCGAGACCGCGACCGAGGACCTCAAGGAGAAGCTCAAGGGCGAGGACACCGCCGCGATCCGCGAGGCCAGCGAGAAGGTCGCCGCGACCAGCCAGAAGCTGGGCGAGGCGATGTACGCCGACGCGCAGGCCGCCCAGGGCGGCGCCGAGGGCGCGCAGGCCGGTGCCGCGGGAGCGGACGCCGGTGCCGGTCACGCCAAGGCCGACGGCGGTGACGAGGACGTGGTGGACGCCGAGATCGTCGACGACGAGCAGAAGCCGAAGGATGGTGCCGCGTGACGGAGGAGACCCCGGGCTTCGATCAGAAGTCTGATGTCCCCGCCGAAGCCGCACAGCCCGATGACGCTGCGGCGCAGGCCGCCGGACCCTCCACCGACGAGGCGGAGGGGCCGGCGGCCCCGGCCGGGGACGTGACCGAGAAGGACCAGGCCGACCAGGGTGACCAGGCCGGCCAGCTCGACAAGGAAGCCGCGCTGACCGCGCAGCTCGACCAGACGCGTACCGCGCTGCACGAGCGCACGCAGGATCTGCAGCGGCTCCAGGCGGAGTTCCAGAACTACCGCCGCCGGGTCGACCGTGACCGTGTCGCGGTCAAGGAAGTCGCCGTCGCGAACCTGCTGACGGAACTGCTCCCCGTGCTCGACGACATCGGCCGGGCGCGTGACCACGGTGAGCTGGTGGGCGGCTTCAAGTCGGTCGCCGAGTCACTGGAGCTGGTCGCGGCCAAGATGGGCCTGATGCAGTTCGGCAAGGAGGGCGAGCCCTTCGACCCGACGGTCCATGAGGCGCTGATGCACTCGTACTCGCCTGATGTCACGGAGACGACGTGCGTGCAGGTCCTCCAGCCCGGGTACCGGATCGGCGAGCGTACGATCCGGCCCGCCCGGGTCGGCGTCGCCGAGCCGCAGCCGGGCGCCCAGGGACCGGGCGGCGAGGAACCGGCCGACGAAGAGGAGAACGGTGGTCCTGACCAGGGCTGACCCCGGCAGTGACCGCAGTGATCGCAGTGGTGAGCACGGCTTCGATGGGAAGGAGGGACGCCGCGGATGAGTACCAAGGACTTCATCGAGAAGGACTACTACAAGGTCCTCGGCGTCCCGAAGGACGCCACCGAGGCCGAGATCAAGAAGGCGTACCGCAAGCTCGCCCGGGAGAACCACCCGGACGCCAACCGGGGTGACACCAAGGCCGAGGAGCGTTTCAAGGACGCCTCCGAGGCGTACGACGTACTCGGCGACGGCAAGCGCCGCAAGGAGTACGACGAGGCGCGCACCCTCTTCGGCAACGGCGGTCTGCGGACCGGCGGTCCGGGTGGCCCGGGCGGCGCGGGCTCCTTCAACTTCGATCTGAGCGACCTCTTCGGGGGCGGCCAGCCGGGCGGAGGCGCCGGCGGTCCGGGCGGCGCGGGCGGTTTCGGCGGCGGTCTCGGTGACGTCTTCGGCGGTCTGTTCAACCGCGGCGGCGCCGGTACCACCCGTACGCAGCCGCGGCGCGGCCAGGACATCGAGTCCGAGGTGACGCTCAGCTTCACCGAGGCGGTGGACGGGGCCACGGTCCCGCTGCGGATGTCCTCCTCGGCGGCGTGCAAGGCCTGCGCGGGTACGGGCGACAAGAACGGCACCCCGCGGGTGTGCCCCACCTGCGTGGGGACCGGCCAGGTATCGCGCGGTGGCGGTGGCGGCTTCTCGCTGACCGACCCGTGCGTGGACTGCAAGGGCCGCGGGTTGATCGCCCAGGACCCCTGTGAGAAGTGCAAGGGGTCGGGGCGGGCGACGAGTTCGCGCACCATGCAGGTCCGCATTCCGGCGGGAGTCAGCGACGGGCAACGCATCCGGCTGCGCGGCAAGGGCGCCCCCGGCGAACGCGGCGGCCCGGGCGGCGACCTCTACGTCGTCGTGCACGTCGACCGGCATCCGGTCTTCGGGCGCAGGGGCGACAACCTGACGGTGACGGTCCCCGTCACCTTCCCGGAGTCGGCCCTCGGCGGCGAGATCAAGGTGCCCACCCTCGGCGGCCCGCCCGTCACCCTCAAGCTGCCGCCCGGCACCCCGAGCGGCCGCACCATGCGGGCCCGCGGCAAGGGCGCGGTCCGCAAGGACGGCACTCGCGGCGACCTGCTGGTCACCATCGACGTGTCCGTACCGAAGGACCTGAGCGAGAAGGCGAAGGACATCCTGGAGTCCTTCCGCGACGCGACGTCGGCGGAGGACCCGCGGGCGGCGCTGTTCAAGGCCGCGAAGGGAGACTGAGGTGGACGGCCGAGGCGGACGACGCAACCCTTACCAGCTGACCGAGGAGTCGCCGGTCTACGTCATCTCGGTCGCCGCCCAGCTCTCGGGACTGCACCCGCAGACGCTGCGCCAGTACGACCGCCTCGGCCTGGTCTCGCCGGACCGTACGCCCGGACGTGGGCGTCGCTACTCCGCGCGGGACATCGAACTGCTCCGGCAGGTGCAGGACCTGAGCCAGACCGAGGGCATCAACCTCGCGGGCATCAAGCGCATCATCGAACTGGAGAACCAGGTGACCGCGCTCCAGTCCCGCGTCGCCGAACTCCAGCAGACGGTCGAGGGCGCGGCGGCGGCCATGCAGCAGCGCGAGGCCCAGGTGCACGCGTCGTACCGCCGCGACCTGGTCCCCTACGAGGACGTACACCAGTCCGGCGCGCTGGTGGTCTGGCGCCCCAAGAAGCGCCGCGACTGATCCTCGGGCGCGGCCCCCGCCCGTTCCCGCGAGGCCGGGAGCCCAGCGGATTAACCCGATCAGGTGTGTGAGGTTGGTGCCTGGGCGGGCGGAGCCCCAGCGTGGGGGCATGACGTCGACACGCGCGGCCGTGGCCGCTCTCATGACCTGCACCACGGCCTTCGCCGTCATGGGTGCGGTGCCCGCCCCGCCGGTGCCGGCCTCCGCCGGGGACGCGTGGCCGCGGGGAACCGTCAGGACCGTCGGCAAGCTCGTCGCGAAGCTTCCCGGCAACCAGGCCGAGTCGTGCTCGGCCGCCGTCATCGACGCCCCGAACGGCAGCGTCGTCGCCACGGCGGCGCACTGCATCGCCAGCCCGGAGCGCCCGCAGCTGCCGGAGTCGATGTACTTCCAGCCCGGTTACGACGGCGGCGGCGGGCCGCAGGCCGTCATCGACAAGGGGTGGAAGGTCCGGTCGTGGACGATGGCGCCCGGCTGGGACGTGAACAAGGATCTGGACTCGGTCCTCCGGAACGACTGGGCGTTCCTGAAGATGGAGCGGCGCGGCGGGCGGACCATCCAGGACGCCTACGGGGCCAACACCCTGCGGACCGAACCGGTCGGCAGCGGCACCACCGTCACCCTCGGCTATCCGGTCACCTCGCCCTACGACGGGGAGACGCTCAACTACTGCGCCGGCCACGCGCACCGCTACCGGCACGGCGAGATCGCCGCCTCCAGTGTGGGCACCCTGTCGCTGCGGCCGTGCCGGCTCACCCAGGGCGTCAGCGGCGGCCCCTGGCTGCGCGACTTCGACGAGTCCCGAGGCGCCGGAACGCTGGTGGCCGTGACCTCGGTCGGGTCCGCGGACGAGCTGCTGGGGCGCCCGTACCCGAAGGCGGCCGGGGCGGTCCTCCAGCGGATCGGCGCCGTCGACGGGAAGGCGAGCACGCGGCACTGATCCTCGTCGGGGTACCGCCCGTCAGGGGAACGATTCCGGTCCCCTTACAGTTGAGTGAAGTGGACTCAACTTGCTGGATGCCCACACTGGCAGCGACAGTTCGGCGACAGCGACAGCGCAGGTACGACGACGACAGGAGGCACGCACGCCAGTGGACGCCGAGCTGACCAACAAGAGCCGGGAAGCGATCAGCGGGGCCAGCGACCGCGCCGTCACCGACGGGCACCCCGACATCACACCGGCCCATCTGCTGCTCTCCCTGCTCCAGGGCGAGGACAACGAGAACGTCTCGGACCTGATCGCCGCCGCCGAGGCCGATCAGGCCGCGCTCCGCTCGGGCGCCGAGCGCAGGCTCGCCGCGCTGCCCAGCGTCCAGGGCTCGACCGTCGGCAAGCCGCAGCCCGACCGCGCGCTGCTGGCGGTCATCGCGGACGCCACCCAGCGGGCGAAGGAGCTGGGCGACGCCTACGTCTCCACCGAACACCTGCTGATCGGCATCGCCGCCAAGGGCGGCCCCACGGCCGACCTCCTCAAGGAGCACGGCGCCACCGACAAGAAACTGCTCGCCGCCTTCCAGGACACCCGCGGCAGCCGCCGCGTGACCACCCCCGACCCGGAGGGCACGTACAAGGCGCTGGAGAAGTTCGGCACCGACTTCACCGCCGCCGCCCGCGAGGGCAAGCTCGACCCGGTCATCGGCCGGGACCAGGAGATCCGCCGTGTGGTGCAGGTGCTCTCGCGCCGTACGAAGAACAATCCCGTGCTCATCGGCGAGCCAGGCGTCGGCAAGACCGCGGTGGTGGAGGGCCTGGCCCAGCGGGTCGTGAAGGGCGACGTGCCCGAGTCGCTGCGCGACAAGCGCCTGGTCTCCCTCGACCTGGGCGCGATGGTCGCCGGCGCGAAGTACCGGGGCGAGTTCGAGGAACGGCTCAAGACCGTGCTGTCGGAGATCAAGGAGAGCGACGGCCGGATCATCACCTTCATCGACGAGCTGCACACGGTCGTCGGCGCGGGCGCCGGCGGCGACTCCGCGATGGACGCGGGCAACATGCTCAAGCCGATGCTGGCCCGCGGCGAGCTGCGGATGGTCGGCGCCACGACGCTGGACGAGTACCGCGAGCGGATCGAGAAGGACGCCGCACTGGAGCGCCGCTTCCAGCAGGTGCTGGTCGCGGAGCCGACCGTGGAGGACTCCATCGCGATCCTGCGCGGACTCAAGGGCCGGTACGAGGCACACCACAAGGTCCAGATCGCGGACGGCGCCCTGGTGGCCGCCGCCGCCCTCTCCGACCGCTACATCACCTCCCGCTTCCTGCCGGACAAGGCCATCGACCTCGTCGACGAGGCCGCGTCCCGGCTGCGCATGGAGATCGACTCCTCGCCGGTCGAGATCGACGAACTCCAGCGCGCCGTCGACCGGTTGAAGATGGAGGAGCTGGCGCTGGCGAACGAGACCGACCCCGGCTCCGTACAGCGCCTGGAGCGGCTGCGCCGCGAGCTGGCCGATCGCGAAGAGGAGTTGCGCGGCCTGACCGCGCGCTGGGAGAAGGAGAAGCAGGGCCTCAACCGCGTCGGTGAGCTGAAGGAGCGGCTGGACGAGCTGCGCGGCCAGGCCGAACGGGCGCAGCGCGACGGCGACTTCGAGTCCGCCTCGCAGCTGCTGTACGGGGAGATCCCGGGCCTGGAACAGGAGTTGGCTGAGGCGTCGGCCGCCGAGGAGGAGGCCGCGTCACAGCCCCGCGAGGCCCGTCAGACGATGGTCAAGGAGGAGGTCGGCCCCGACGACATCGCGGACGTCGTCGCCGCCTGGACCGGCATCCCGGCCGGCCGGCTGCTGGAGGGCGAGACGCAGAAGCTGCTGCGCATGGAGGACGAGCTGGGCAGGCGGCTGATCGGCCAGACCGAGGCCGTACGGGCCGTCTCCGACGCCGTCCGCCGCTCCCGGGCCGGCGTCGCCGACCCCGACCGTCCGACCGGCTCCTTCCTCTTCCTCGGCCCGACCGGCGTGGGCAAGACCGAACTGGCCAAGGCGCTCGCGGACTTCCTCTTCGACGACGAGCGGGCGATGGTCCGCATCGACATGAGCGAGTACGGCGAGAAGCACTCGGTGGCCCGGCTGGTGGGCGCCCCACCCGGCTACGTCGGGTACGAGGAGGGCGGCCAGCTGACCGAGGCGGTGCGGCGGCGCCCGTACACGGTCGTGCTGCTGGACGAGGTGGAGAAGGCGCACCACGACGTCTTCGACGTCCTGCTCCAGGTCCTCGACGACGGCCGGCTCACGGACGGGCAGGGGCGGACCGTGGACTTCCGCAACACCATCCTGGTCCTCACCTCCAACCTGGGCAGCCAGCACCTGACCGACCCCCTCAGCAAGCAGGAGGAGAAGCGCGAGCAGGTACTGGCCGCGGTGCGCGCCGCCTTCCGGCCCGAGTTCCTCAACCGGCTCGACGACGTGGTCGTCTTCTCCGCTCTCGGCGAAAAGGAGCTGAGCCGCATCGCCGGGCTGCAGATCGACGCCCTGCGGCGGCGGCTCGGCGACCGGCGCCTCGACCTGGACGTCACCCCCGCCGCGCTGGCCTGGCTGGCCGAGGAGGGCAACGATCCGGCCTACGGTGCCCGGCCGCTGCGCCGCCTCGTCCAGACGGCGATCGGCGATCAGCTGGCCCGCGAGATCCTGTCCGGCGAGGTGCGGGACGGCGACACGGTGCGGGTCGACCACATCGCGGACCGGCCGGGCCTGGTCGTCGGCACCGCCGCCGAGCAGCCCTGACG
>NZ_JBOHCV010000252.1:0-4725 GCF_050698815.1 Streptomyces sp. | reverse complement strand
GGTGTACGGGGGCGGCGCGCGCCGTCTGCTGACAGCGAATTCGCTGTCAGCGGTAAGCGGTTCCCGTGGCGGAGGACGGCGGGCACAGTCGCCGCATGAGACTGCTGATGCTGGGTGGCACGGAGTTCGTGGGGCGGGCCGTCACCGAGGCCGCGCTGGCCCGCGGCTGGACGGTGAGCGTCTTCCACCGGGGGCGGCACGAGCCGCCTCCGGGTGTGACGGTGCTCCGGGGCGACCGCACCGTCGAGGGCGGCCTGGCCGCTCTGCGCGGGGGCGAGTGGGACGCCGTCGTCGACACCTGGTCGGGCGCGCCGTCGGCGGTGCGGGAGTCGGCACGGCTGCTGTCCGGCCGGGCTGGACAGTACGTCTACGTCTCCAGCCGGTCGGTCTACGCCGGTCCGGTGCCGGCGGGGCTGGACGAGACCGGCCGGCTGGTCGACGCCTCGGCCGGCGACGCGGAGGCCGAGGATTACGCGCGCGCCAAACGGGGCGGGGAGCTGGCCGCGTCGGAGGCCTTCGGCGACCACGCGCTGCACGTGCGCGCCGGAGTGATCATCGGCCCCTGGGAGAACACCGGACGGCTGCCGTGGTGGCTGCTGCGGATCGCCCGCGGCGGCCCGGTGCCCGCGCCCGGGCCGCACGATCTGCCACTGCAGTACATCGACGTCCGCGACCTCGCCGCGTGGCTGCTGGAGGCCGCCGCGCGCGGCCTGGGCGGTGCGTACAACGTGGTGAGCCCGCCCGGGCACACCACGATGGGCGAGCTGCTGGAGACCTGCGTACGCGTCACCGGCGGCGACGCCGAACTGTGCTGGCGGGACCCGGAGTCGGTACTGGCCGCCGGTGCCGAGCCGTGGACGGGGCTGCCGCTCTGGCTGCCGCCGGGCGAAGACTACGAGCACATGCATCAGGGGGATGTCTCCAAGGCGGTCGCCGCGGGGCTGCGCTGCCGTCCCGTGGCGGAAACGGTGGCGGAGACCTGGGCGTGGCTCCAGGAGCTGGGCGGGAAGCCGCCCCTCCGGCCGGACCGGCCGCTGAAAGGGCTGGACCCGGCGACCGAGGCCCGGCTGCTGGCGGTTGACCGGCGTTCGGGGCGCGGATAGCTTCGCTGAACGAATTGTTGATTCCGGTGGGCGGAAAAGCGGAGGAGCAGGCGTGGGCGAGGACGGCACTGTGGACACGAGCCTGGCGAGCGCCGTGAGCGAAGGCATCGCGGACCGGCTGGCACCGGTCGACGCCGAACTCGCCCGCCGTTACCCGGGCGACCCCGGCACCCGCCAGCCCGTGCACACGGTCTACGTACCGGCCGACGTCTTCGCGGCCGGCACCGTACGTGCCTGGGGTGAGCAGGCACGGGACCTTCTCGACCGGCACGCACCGGACGCGGCCTCCCTGGCCGCCGTCCTCGGACTGCCCGCGGCACTCGCCGGACCCGTGCACGACCGGGTACGGGCCAAGCTGGAGCGCGAGCCCGTCGAGGACCTGCGCATCGACTTCGAGGACGGCTACGGCCCGCGGCCCGACTCCGAGGAGGACGCAGCGGCGGCCCGCGCGGCCCGGCTGGTGGCCGCCGCCTGCCAGGACGGCACCGCGCCCCCGTACGTGGGCATCCGGATGAAGTGCATGGAAGCCGCCGTGCGCGACCGTGGCATCCGCACCCTCGACATCTTTCTCACCGGTCTGCTGGCCGCGGGAGAGCTGCCCGGCGGGCTCGTGCTCACGCTGCCGAAGGTCAGCCATCCCGAGCAGGTCGCGGCGATGGTGCGGCTGTGTGAGGAGTTCGAGAAGGCGCGCGGTCTGCCGGACGGGCGCATCGGGTTCGAGATCCAGATCGAGACGCCCCAGTCCATCCTCGGCGCCGACGGCCGCGCCACCGTCGCCCGCATGATCGACGCGGCCGGCGGCCGCGCCACCTCGCTGCACTACGGCACCTTCGACTACAGCGCCTCGTGCGGAGTCAGCGCCGCCCACCAGGCCATGGACCACCCGGTGGCCGACCACGCCAAGGCCGTGATGCAGGTCGCGGCGGCGGAGACGGGGGTGCGGCTGTCGGACGGTTCCACGAACGTCGTGCCGGCCGGTTCACGGGAACAGGTGCACGACGCGTGGCGGCTGCACCACGGCCTCGTACGGCGCTCGCTGGCCCGCGCCTACTACCAGGGCTGGGACATGCACCCCGGTCACCTGCCCACCCGCTACGCCGCTGTCTACGCCTTCTACCGGGAGGGCATGGAGCCGGCCGCCACCCGGCTCGCCGCGTACGCCGGCGGAGTGGGCGGGGACGGCGGCGTGCTGGACGAACCGGCCACCGCGAAGGCGCTGAGCAACTACCTGCTGCGCGGCCTCGATTGCGGGGCGCTGGCGCCCGGCGAGATCGCCCGCCTCGCCGGCCTGACCCGGGCCGACCTCGAACGGCTCGCGGGACGGACGCCGGCCTCGCCGGCCCCCGGCGCGCCGTAGGCCCTTGCGCACCGCCGCCGTACGGCCGACGACGGTCGTGGAAGTGCTGGAAGTGCTATGTGTACGGCGGCAGTTCGCCGGAGCCGCGGGCTATCAGCCGGGTCGGCTGCGTCATCCGCCGCGGTGCGTCGTCCGCGCCGTCCAGCCGCCGGAAGAGCAGGTCGGCGGCGCCGCGCCCCAGCCGCGCCGGATCCTGGGCGACGACCGTGACGGGCGGCGAGAGGAGGTCGGCCAGTTCGAAGTCGTCGAAGCCGACCAGCGCGACCGGACGGTCCAGTTCCGCCAGCACCCGCACCAAAGTCACCGTCACCCGGTTGTTGCCGGCGAAGAGCGCCGTGACCGGTTCCGGGCCGTGCAGCATGCGTTCGGCGTCGGCCCGTACCCGCTCGGGGTCGGTCGGGCCGGGGGCGAGCCAGTGCTCGTGGATCCCCAGGCCGGCGTCCGCCATCGCGGTCTCGTAACCGCGCAGCCGCTCGCCGGCGGTGTGGATGCGGGGACGGTCACCGATGAAGCCGATGTGCCGGTGGCCGTGGGCGATCAGATGCGCGACGCCGTCGCGGGCGCCCGCGAAGCTGTCGGTCAGCACCAGGTCCGCGTCGATGCGCCCCGGCGGCCGGTCGACGAAGACCGTGGCGACCCCGGCCGCGATCTCCGGTTCCAGATAGCGGTGGTCGTCACTGGCCGGGACGATGATCAGCCCGTCGACCCGGCGTGCGCACAGCGCGAGCACCAACTCCTGTTCCCGCGCGGGGTCTTCGGCGCTGGAGCCGTTGATCAGCAGTGCGCCGTGCGCGCGGGCCACCTCTTCGACGGCGCGGCTGAGCGGCGCGTAGAAGGGGTCGGCGAGGTCCTCGAGGACGAGGCCGATGCTGGCGGTACGGCCCTTGCGCAGGATGCGAGCGCTGTCGTTGCGGCGGAAGCCCAGTGCGGTGATCGCTTCCTGCACGCGGCGCTCGGTGTCCGGGGAGACTCCCGCCTCGCCGTTGACCACACGCGAAACCGTCTTGAGGCCGACCCCCGCCAGGGCGGCCACATCCTTCATGGTGGGCCGGCTGCCGTAGCGGCGTTCAGGATGACGGGCGGCGGCGGAGCGTGCGGTGTCGGGCACGGGCGTCCAGTCCTTGTCGCGGGCGGGCCAGGGGGTGTTCCCCGGGGGCAGCGAGCAGCATAGCCGCCCCCACAACGGCTGGACAACGTTGTCAGCACCCGCCAGACTGATCTCTTGACCGTTCCCGGCCAGGGGGCGGACGGCCGTTCACAGGAGAAACATCCCCCATGCACACGGACCTCGTGGTCGCGCTCGACGTCGGCGGCACCAAGATCGCGGGTGCGCTGGTGGACAGCGGCGGGGGGCTGCTCCAGCGGGCGCAGCGTCCCACCCCGGCCCGGGCGCACGGCGAGCGGGTGCTGGCCGCCGTCGGCGAGGTGCTGGACGAGCTCGCCGCGTCCCCTCTGTGGCCGGACGCTCGCGCCGTCGGCATCGGCAGCGCGGGTCCGGTGGACGCCAAGGCGGGCACCGTCAGCCCCGTCAACATCCCCGGCTGGCGCGACTATCCGCTGGTCGACGGCGTGCGGGAGCGGACAGGCGGGCTGCCGGTGACGCTCGTCGGTGACGGCGTGGCGATGGCGGCCGCGGAGCACTGGCAGGGCGCCGCGCGCGGACGTACGGGCGCGCTGTGCATGGTGGTCTCGACGGGCGTCGGCGGCGGGCTGATCCTCGGCGGCGCCTTGCACCCCGGGCCGACCGGCAACGCCGGACACATCGGCCACATCAGCGTGGACCTGGACGGCGACAGCTGTCCCTGCGGCGGGCGCGGCTGCGTGGAGCGCATCGCGAGCGGGCCGAACATCTCCCGGCGGGCCCTGGCGGAGGGCTGGCGTCCGGGCGTGGACGGAGACACCAGCGCGGCGGCCGTCGCCGCCGCGGCCCGGGCCGGTGACCCGGTCGCCACGGCGTCCTTCGAACGGGCCGGGCGTGCGCTCGCCGCGGGGATCGCCGCCACCGCGACGCTGGTGGAGATCGAGATAGCCGTCGTGGGCGGCGGCGTGGCGAAGGCGGGAGAGGTCCTCTTCGCGCCCCTGCGGCGGGCGTTGGAGGAGTTCGCCACGCTCTCGTTCGTACGCGGCCTGGAGGTCGCACCGGCCCAGATGGGTACGGACGCGGGGCTGATCGGGGCCGCCGCGGCCTGCTGGGACCTGGCCGGACGCTGAACGGCGTGGGCGGCGGGTTCCGCGCCGCACCGCCAGCGGTCCTGGTCTTCCGGC
>NZ_JBOHCV010000251.1:0-5171 GCF_050698815.1 Streptomyces sp. | reverse complement strand
GTACACAACGGTGTCGATCTGAGCGGCTCGGCATGGAGTGGAGAAGCCGACAGTCACACGGCGTCGCCGGCGGCGTCACGCGCGTCGCTGCCCATGCTCGAGAGGATGCCGGCCGACGCCCCCCTTGTGGTGTGCGTGGGACGGCTGTGCCCGCAGAAGGGGCAGCGCACGCTGCTGAGCGCCTGGCCCCGGATCGCCGCCCGCCTCCCCGGCGCGTGGCTCGTACTCGTCGGCGACGGACCGGACCGGCGGCAACTGACGGAAGAACCGCCGGACCGGGTGTTGTTCGCGGGGGCCTCCGACGAGGTGAACCGGTGGTACGCCGCGGCGGATCTGGCCGTACAGCCGTCCCGCTGGGAAGGCATGGCGCTGACGCCCCTGGAGGCCATGGCCTGCGGGCGGCCGGTCGTCCTCACCGATGTGGGCGGTGCCCGCGAATGCCTGCCGATCGGACATGAGGACGTCTGCCTGGTGCCGCCGGACGATCCGGACGCGCTGGCGGCGGCCGTCACGCGACTGATGCGCGACCCGGACCTGCGGGTCTTCCTGGGCGCGGCGGCACGCAAGCACGTACACGCCGACTTCGACGTACGGCGCACGGCGGCGTCCGTACTGGGCCTGTACCGCGAACTGCTCGGCGCTCCGGCGGCTCCCGGCACGGAGCGGACCGCGCCATGACGACGGACGACATGGACGAGAGGTCCCACGCCGCTCAGGTCGTGACGCGAGAGCACCGCGACGCCCCGGCGCCCGGTGCGGAGGCGGGCGTCACCGTGCCCTCGCCGCAGTCGCACGCGCGCAGCACCGCGCCGCCCGTGAGGGGTGTGCCGAACCGCCGGCACCGGCTGCTGCGGCACCGCGGTGCGGTGCCGCTCGCGGTCGCGGACGTACTGACGGCCATGGCCGTCGTGTTCGCGCTCCGCGGCCTCGACGCGGACCCGCTCCTGCTGGTGCCGGTCGTGTGCGGAGCCCTGGCGCTGAACGCGCGGGCCGGCCTGTACCGGCCCGGTCTCGAGGCGCACGCGATGGAGGAGCTGCCCGTACTCGGCGCCCGTACCGCTGTCGTCTGGTGCCTGGCCGCCGCCCTCCTCGCGGCCTTCGACCGGCCTGCCGCGCTGAGCTGGACCGCGCTGCTGGCGGTGGTCGCCGCCCACGTCGCACTCGCGGGCACGGCGCGGGCTCTCGTGCACGGCGGCCTGCGCCGGCACGCACGGCGGCACCCGCGTTCCGTACTCATCGTCGGCGGTGGAGAGCTGGCCCGCACGGTCGCCACGGTGCTCGCCGAGCGTCCCCAGTACGGGCTGCGGCCGGTCGGCTTCGTCGAACTCGGGCCCCCGGACGACGCGGCGGGTGCCGGCGACGTCGTGGGCGCCGACGGCGTGGCAGGCACGGCGCCGCTGCCGGTCATCGTCGTGCTGGAGGACGTGACCCGTGCGGTCATCCAGAACACCGTCCGGAACGTGATCTTCCTGCGCTCGCCCTGGGAGCGACGGCAGGACGCCGTGCTGGCCGGCCTGCTGAGCGAGCGCGGTGTGACGGGATGGCTCATCCGGCCCGGCTGCGCCGTGGGTGCCCACGGGACACACCACAGGGGCCCGGCCCATGTGTGGGGCTTCTCCTGCCGGCGCCTCCCCCTGGAGTGCCCGCCGGCCGGGAGGAGCTGGCGCAAGCGGCTGCTGGACCTCGTCCTGGTGGTGCCGGCACTGATCGCCGCGCTGCCGGTACTGGCGGCCTGCGCGCTGCTGGTACGCCTCTCCGACGGGCCGGGCGTCATCTTCCGTCAGGAACGGATCGGGCTGGGCGGACGGCCGTTCACGCTGCTGAAGTTCCGCACGCTGAGGCCCGCCGACGAACGGGAATCGGCGACGCGGTGGAGCGTCGCCGGCGACGACCGGATGAGCAGGGTCGGCAGGGTGATGCGCCGCAGCTCGCTGGACGAACTCCCACAGCTGTGGAACGTCGTGCGCGGCGACATGAGCCTGGTCGGCCCCCGCCCGGAACGCCCCTACTTCGTACAGCAGTTCAGCCGGGAGCTGCCCGGCTACTCCGAACGGCACCGGGGCCCGGTCGGCATCACCGGCCTCGCGCAAGTGCACGGGCTGCGCGGCAACACCTCCATCGAGGACCGGGCGCGCTTCGACAACCACTACATCGAGACGTGGTCGCTGTGGCAGGACGTACGGATCATGTGCCGCACCGTCACCTCCTTCTTCCGCCTCGAGGGACGGTGAGCGCCTTGACGGCCGTACTGCCGGAGAGCCGGCGCCCGCCGCTGGACGACGGGTGGCGGCGGCCGGAGCGCACGCCCCGTGGACGGTGGCCGCACCGGGCACCCCGGACGCACCTGACTCGCTGGACGCGCTGGCTGCCGATGGCGCCCGTGCTGCTCACGGTGCTCGTGCTCTGCCTCCCCGGCCCGACGAGTCAGGTCACCGGCTCGGGCCCGGTCACCGCGGCCGACGGGGCCTCGGCGGTGCTGGTGGTCTGGTGCGTCCTGCGGCTGCTGCGCGACCGCCACCGGCCCCGGCGTGGCCGGATGCTGACGCCGACGGCCGCCGTGGTGCTGGGCGCGCCCGCCCTGGCGTTCGCCGCGGCCACCGCCGCCTCCAGCGACCCGGCGGCGAGCCTTCCCGGCTTCGTCCGGTACATGCAGATCTTCGTGGTGGTTCCCGCCGCCGTGATGCTGCTGCTGCGTGACGCACGGGACTTCCGGCTGCTGTGCGGAACCCTGGGGCTGGTCTCCCTGCTCCAGGGGGCGCTCGGCGTCGTACAGAGCCTGACCGGCACCGGCGCCTCGTACATGGGGCAGCCCATCAGGGCCGTGGGCACCTTCGGCGCGCTGGACATCATGGGGATGTCGACGGTGGTGGCCTACGGGCTGGTGGCCGCCCTCGCACTGGGCCTCGCCGCCCCCAAGGACTGCCCCCGCCGGCTGCGCGTGGCGGCGCTCTGCTGCGCCGCCGCGCTGGTGGCACCGCTGGCCCTCTCCTACAGCCGGGGCACCTGGATCGCCACAGCGGTGGCGTGCACGGTGGTGCTGCTGCTGGCCGGGTTGCGGCGCGCCGTGCTGGTGCTCGCCGTGCTGGCCGCCGCCGCGGTGGTGGCGGTCGGCGGCTTCGGTGCCGGTTCGGCGATGATCGGGAAGCGCCTCACCAGCATCAGCGACGTCTCCAGCACCCCCGACCGGTCGGTGACCGACCGCTACAGCCTCTGGTCCGCCGCCACCGGCATCTGGCGCGACGCCCCCGTGGCGGGCGCCGGCATCAAGAACTTCCCCGCCCAGCGCGACGGACACGCCCCGCTGGGCCTGTCCTCGGGCAGCGACACCGAGGGACCGGGAACCGACTTCCAGCGGCAGCCGCTGCTCTCCCCGCACAGCATGTATCTGCTCATCCTCAGCGAGCAGGGCCTGATCGGCGTCACCGCCGTCGTGGGCAGCTGGGCCGCCCTGCTCGTGTGCGGCCTGCGCCGGCTGTACGAGACGCGGCAGGCGGCCCGCGCCGCCGGCACCGGCGGGGTCGCGGGCTGCGGGCTGGCCGCCGTCGGGCTGCTCGTCTGGCAGTTGGTCGACTTCGTCTACGCCGACATCGGCGGACCCTCGACCGTACTGACCGCCATCGTCCTCGGGCTGGTCGCGTGGTGGGCACTGACCCCCGCCGGCAACGCGGCCGATGAGGCATCGCCCCGATGACCGAAACGCACGCCACCCGCCCCGCCCAGGGCGCACCGCCGACCACCGGGAAAGGCGGCGACTCCCCGGGGCTGGGGCGGTTCCTGGCACGGGCGGCGGTCGTCACCGCCGCGCTCACCGCCGCCGGTTCGTTCTTCGGCCTGCTGCGCGACCAGGCCATCGCCCGGCTCTTCGGCGCCGACGCCGACACCGACGCCTTCCTCGTGGCCTGGACCATCCCGGAACTGGCCTCGACGCTGCTCATCGAAGACGCCATGGCGCTGATCCTGGTCCCCGCCTTCAGCCTCGCGCTGTCCCGCAGAGCGGCCAGGTCCGCCGCGGGCGAGACCGGTCTTCCGGACGAACCCGACCCGGTGTGGGGCGTGGTGACGGCCACGCTGCCACGCCTGGCGCTCGGCCTCGTCGCCGCGACGGCCATGGTCGCGCTGACGGCGCCGTTCCTGGTAGGGGTGCTGGCACCGGGTCTGCCGGACGCGAAGACGGCCGTCGACTGCATGCGGCTGACCTCGCTGACGGTGGCGAGCTTCGGCCTCGCCGGCTACTTCAGCGCCGCCCTGCGCGCACACGGCCGCTTCGTCGCCCCCGCCGCGATCTACGTCGCCTACAACGTGGCGATCATCGCGGTCATGTTCGCCGGGCACGCCGCGTGGGGAGTGCGGGCGGCGGCGGTGGGTGTGGCCGTGGGCGGGCTGCTGATGGTGCTCGTCCAGCTCCCCTCCTTCGTCGCCCGGCTGACTTCCCGCACGACCCGCCTGGCGGGCCGGGCGGCCCGGGCGACCCGGGCCGCCCCGACATCCCGCGTCGCGCTGCTGGGCTTCGGGCTGCTGGCGCCGGTGGTGACGTTCGCCCTGAGCCGGCAGGCACAGGTCTTCTACGAGCGCTATCTGGCCTCCTCGCTGCCCGCGGGGGCCATCTCGCACCTGAACTACGCGCAGAAGGTCGCGCAGTTGCCCATGGTGCTCTCCCTCATGGTGTGCACCGTCACCTTCCCCGTCGTCGCCCGCGCCATGGCCGACGGCGACACCGAGCGGGCACGCCGCCGGGTGGAGCGGGATCTGGCACTGGTCGGGATCGTGGTGCTGCTGGGTGCCGCGTACGTCATGGCCTGCGCCCCGCAGATCATTCAGCTCCTCTTCGAGCGCGGCGCGTTCGACGCCCGCGACACCGCCGACACGGCCTCGGTGATGCGGGTCTACAGCTGCGGGCTGCTGGGCCACAGCATGGTCGGCGCCCTGGTGCGGCCGTTCTTCTCCGGCGCCCGGCCCACCTGGTATCCGGCCGCCGCGATGGGCTTCGGCCTGGCCGTCACCGTGGTCGCGGGGGCGATCGCGGTGCGCTGGTGGGGGGTGCACGGCATCGCGGCGGCCAACGCGCTGGGCATCGTCGCCGCGGCGCTGCTGCTGATGCGCGGGCTCGGCGCCCGCGTGGTCGCCATCGACGTCCGCCGGGTGGCGGCCGGGCTGGTCCGGCTGCTGCTGGC
>NZ_JBOHCV010000250.1:0-5360 GCF_050698815.1 Streptomyces sp. | reverse complement strand
TCGCCGCCCCCGGTGGACTGGTGAGCGGAGGGGGAGGCCGCGGCGCCGGACGTTCTTCTCTGGCGTGACGCGGCTCGGCCACCGCTGCCGTGCTGACTCCCGGAGTCACCGGCGACGGAGTTCAGGCGCAGCTGATAGCTGCCGGTGCTCGGGTCGAACACCCACTGATCAGCGGGGTCGACATCCCCCGCTTGCCCACGGCCTTGCGCGTTCACGATTGCGTGAGTCCTCCATGTGCCGCCTGACGTCGCCCCGTCGGGGCTGACCGGAGCGGCCACACTATCCGGCAGGTCCGGCGCCGAGCGACGGCGGTGACAAATTCCACGAGCTCAGAAGTGGTCAATTCATCCCAATCCCAGCGTCATCGGCAGCGCACACGTCACGCGCCGCAGTGGTTCCCCGGTAGGTCGGGGAGGGTTTCGCCGGGGATTCGACGGCATCACGGGACGGCTGGTTCCCCGGCCGGGCGCTCGGCCCGCTGGGCCGGCCGGGTTCTGCGGTCCCCGCATCCCGGCCGTCCCCGGAGCCGTTCGCCACCCGGACCGGGCGGTCTTCGCGCAGCTGAGCGAAGAGGCGGTCCGCGTCCGGCTGCACCAACTCGTCACGGTTGGCGTCGAGCGCGTAGGACTGCCGGGGGATGGTGAGGAAACGAACCCGGTCCGTCGGGATGTCCCGTACGCCGCGCACGAGTTCGTACAGCTCGGTGAGGGAATCCAGCCCGGAATCGGCGGTGAGTGCCGAGGTCGCCGAGTCCAGTACGGGATAGAGCTTCGCGGGATTCAGCAGCACCTCGTCGTCGCGCACCTTTTTCACGAGCGAGCCGAGAAACTGCTGCTGTCGTCCGATGCGCTGGGTGTCACTGCCGTTTCCGATGCCGTGCCGGGCGCGTACGTAGCCGAGGGCGTCCTCGCCGTCGAGGGTCTGCCGGCCCGCGGGGAGGTCGAGCCTGGCGTCCCGGTCCCGCACCGCCGCCGGCAGGCAGACCTCGACGCCGCCGACGGTGTCCACCAGCTTCTTGAAGCCGGAGAAGTCGAGGGTGAGGTGGTGGTCGACGCGGGTGCCGGTCAGTTTCTCGACGGTGCGGATGGTGCAGGCGGCACCGCCGTACTGGAAGGCCCAGTTGAACTGTGCGAACCGGGCAGGGGTGCGCCCGCCGTCCCGTGCGGTGCAGCCCGGGATGTCGACCATCAGGTCCCGGGGTATCGAGACACCGGTGGCGCTGCGGCGGTCGGCGGCGACGTGCAGCAGGATCGCGGTGTCCGAGCGCTCGCCGATGTCGTCTCCGTACGCGCCGTTGCCGCCGCCCCTGCTGTCGGAGCCGAGGAGCAGGATGTTCTCCGCCTCGCCAGGGGCCGCGTCGGGGCGCTCGGCCTCGTGCTGCCGGAGCTCCTGGGCGGTGTCCACGTCCGTACGGATGTTGCCGTCGAGGTTCTGATAGAGCGACCAGCCGACACCCGCCCCGGCCAGCAGGGCCACGGAGACCGCCCCCGCGGCCCAGCGCAGCCGGCGACGGCGCGGGTGGCCACTGCCGTTCTTGCCGCTGCTGCTGCCGCTGTCGTCGGTGTCGTGGGTGCTCTCGCCGGAGTCCTTGCCGGCTGTGTCGCCTCCGCCGGCTGTATCGGCTGTATCGGCTGTGCCCTCTGTGCCCGCTCTGTCGTTCTCGGGACCGGAATCGGTCACGTCTGCGTCATCCCCAAGCTCGTGTCGGCGGCGTGTACGAGAGACGTACGGACGTCCGGGCGCCGGTCACGTAGGCAGACATGCGAAGTCCGCCCAGGGTTGTACGCGTCGCTGAGCCGTGCGGCCGGGGAGGGTCAGCGACGGCCGGCGGTATGGGTCACGCGTTCGTCCTCCGCGCGCTTCCCGAGTGCGGCGGCGTCGAGCCGGTCGGTGTTGCGGCAGAGCACCACCGAGGCGTCGGCGGCGAGCGGCGCCAGCAGTCCGTCACTGAGCCCGGCCCAGCTGTCGTACGGCGCCGCCGACAGCAGCCGGGACCCGGTCGTCAGACCGAGTGCCTCGGCATCGGCCCGCGCCCGTTCGGCGGCCTGTTCCCCCGTCAGCTCCTCCGTGCCGGACAGCCGGAGAAAGGGCGCGCCGGGGTCCGCCGGTACGTACGGCGTGAACTGGTCGCCCTGTCCGGGCACCTCGGCGGCGTAGTCCAGGAAACCCTCGGGCGGCTGCGGGAAGCGGGCGCCGAGGGGGCGCAGGCTGAGGGCGACGCGCTCGCCGCGGCAGGCGCTCGCTGCGGCCAGGGACTCAGGGCCGCTGACGACGACCGAAGCGGCCGCCGGGTCGCCCTGCACGTCGACGACGACACCCGTCGAGGAACAGGCGAGCAGCCAGACCGCCGTCTGCCAGTGCGCGGGCAGCAGCAGGGCGAGGCGGTCGCCGGGTTCGGCGGACAGGTCGTCCTGGAGGAGGTTCGCGGTCTTCGCCACCCAATTGGCGAAGGTGGCGACGGAGAGTTCGACACGTTCGCCGGTGGCGTCGTCGTAGTACGTCACCAGTGGCCGTCCCGGGTCCCTGGCAAGGGCGGAACGCAGCAGGTCGGCAGGGGTGCGTTGGGGAGCGTTCACCCGGCAAGCGTACGCGTGCCGGAGACTGTCGGGCCGTCAGAGGTGTGGCGCGGAGGCAGTTCGCGGACCTTGCCCGAATAGACATGTATGTCTGACTATGTGCAGGATCATGCCATGCGTGCACTCCTTCTCACCTCGATCGGTGTGGCGTGTGCGGGGGCTCTGCTGTTGCCGCTCGCACCCACCGAGTCCGCCGAATCCCCGCTTACCGACAAGCACGCGGCATCCGCTGATGACGCCGTACCCCCCTCTGTCCGTGCCGCCGGCGCTGCCCCCGCGCAGCAAGGCGGACCGGTCCCGGGGCACACCCAGTCGCTGGCGCTCGGTGCTCCCGGGGACGTCACTCGCTCGGGCGATCAGCTCCTCTCCGCCTGGGAGGACGACCCGTCAGGCGGAAGGCGCATCGTCTCCCGCAAGGTGAAGCCGTTCGCACTCGTCGGCGTGGTCTGGGACGACGCCCGCGCCGTGCCGCGGGACCAGCTCCAAGTACAGACGCGGTCGTCCGGCACCGGTCGCTGGTCGGCCTGGCAGTCGCTGAACACCCACGGCGACGACCGGCCGGACCGCGACGCGGTGGAGCGTTCCGACGCGAAAGCCGTCGGCTCCACGGCGCCACTGTGGGTGGGGAACTCCAGCGAGGTGCGGGTACGGGTGCTCCCCGCCTCCGATGCCGACGGCGCCTCGCCGAAGTCATCCGGGTCCGGCGGTCCGCGGCAGCAGCCCAGACAGCCGGAACTGCCGACGGGCGCCCGGCTGGAACTCGTCGACCCGGGCTCGGACGGGCCGGCGGCCGGGCGGCACGGGAAGGGCGGGAACAACCGGCACCACAAGGAGCAGCACGGCAAGCCCGGAGCCGAACGTGCGGACGGGCACGCCAAGCGCCCGGGCGGCGTGCTGCCCGCCCTCAGCCGGGCGGAGACCAAGGCCCGGTACGGCAAGTCCGCCGCCAAGGCGGCCAAGGCGGCGGCCGCCAAGGCGGCCGAGGCCGGCCGGTCGGACCACGCCGGGCAGTCCGGCCGGACCGGCAAGGACCGGAGGGCGAACACCTCCATCGGCCCGCGTCCGGAAATCGTCACCCGGAAGGGCTGGGGAGCGGACGAGAGCCTCAGGGAACAGGCGTTCCGCTACACCCAGTCCGTGAAGGCGGTGTTCGTCCACCACACGGCCGAGACCAACGGCTACAGCTGCGACCAGGTGCCCTCCATCATCCGCGGCATCTACCGCTACCACGTCAAGAGCAGCCGCTGGCGCGACATCGGCTACAACTTCCTCGTCGACAAGTGCGGCAAGGTCTACGAGGGCCGCGCCGGGGGAGTGGCACGGGCGGTGATGGGTGCCCACACCTTCGGCTTCAACGTCGACACCACCAGCATCGCCGTCCTGGGCACGTACTCCGGCACCGCACCGGCCAGGCCGGCCGTCGAAGCGGTCGGCGGGCTGGCCGCCTGGAAGCTGGGCGTCCACGGAGTCGGCGCGACCAGCAAGGTGACGCTGACCTCGGGTGGCGGCACCAAGTACCGGAAGGGCAGCAGGGTCTCCTTCCACGCCATCGCGGCGCACCGCGACGGCTATGCCACCGAATGTCCCGGCGACACGCTCTACAACGAGCTCCCCGCCATCCGCACCGCCGCGGGGCGGCTCCAGGGCCGCTGACCGGCCCCGGGTGCCGGCGTCCCCACATGCCGGCGTCCCCCAGATGCCGATGCACGCGGCCGGCAGACGAAGCCGGGTGGCCGCGTGCCGTATGCCCCGCTGCATACACTGGCCGCCGACCACCCGGCTCAGGCCTCGGCCCGTCCGACAGTCAGTCAGGAAGCGAAGAATCTGGTGACAGAAGCGATCCTCCTGACGTGATCTCCCCTTGACCTGCAAGAGAGCAGTTCAGCGAGCCTGCCGGGGCACAGCGGGGGCACTCGGGCCGTAGATCACTTCGTTGACCACACCGCCCAGGGCGGCGTCCACGGCCTTCCGGGTACGGTCGGCGGCCTCGGGCATCAGGTGCGCGTACACCCGGAGGGTCAGCCCAGGGTCGGAGTGCCCCAGGTAGTCCGCCAACGCCCTGACGTTCTCCCCGGCATCCAGCAGCACCGAGGCGTAGAAGTGCCGCAGCGCGTGCATGCCGTCCTCCCGGGAGGACGCGTACCGGACCCCCTTCTCCGTACGCACGGGTGGCGGTATCACTTCCGCCTCGGCCAGTGCGGGTTTCCATGTGCCCTGGTTGAAGACGGAGCGGCTGTGTTGCCGGTGCTGCGTAGTGGTGAAGAGGAGCCGATGGGCCTCCGGCTTCCCGTCGAGGGTCCGCCAGGGCAACGAGACCTCGTGCGCCGCGTACGCCTTCAGGTGTGCCGAGAGTGCCGCCCCCACCTCGGGAGCGAGGGGCACCTCACGAGTCCGTCCCCCCTTCGGCGGTGCGTAGACGGGGCTGCGGCCGATCTCCTTCACCTGCCGCTCGACCCGGACGGTGCCTTGAAGGAAGTCGATGTCCTCCACGGCCAGACCGAAGATCTCGCCCTGTCGGAGTCCGGCTCCGGCGCCCAGCAGGGCCATGCTGGCGACCCGTCCAGGGAGCGCGTCGATGACGGCGGCCACCCGTTCTGCCGACCAGGGCTGGACCCTTGGTCTCACCTTCCGTGGAGGCTTCACCGACCGGGCACGGCTTGGGTTCTTGCGTATCAGCTCGTCGTCCACGGCGGCATTGAGCACCGAGGACAGGGTTTGCAGGATCGAGCCGATGTAGCCAGGCGAACTCACCGTCCTCTGGAGGCCGTTCAGCCACGCCTGCAC
>NZ_JBOHCV010000249.1:0-8994 GCF_050698815.1 Streptomyces sp. | reverse complement strand
GTACGGGGGAAACCACGCGCACGGGCTCGCAGGCGACAGCGGACAGCCGCATGCCGGACCACCCGGTGCGGCAGGGCTCCACAGGCTCCTCAGGGGGCCCGTACGACGGTGTGATGCCGCAGCGGCGGCGCTGGTCCGCCCACGCGGACGAGGCGCACCCGGTGCGTGCCGTGGCGGCGCGCCCGTACGGCGACGAACCGTACGTCCGGGTGCTCGTGCACGCGCTCAACCGGGCCCGCGCCCTGACCCGGCTGCGGAACCTGGGCCTGCGTGCGGTCTACCTGCGGGGCAACGCGGAGCCGCCCACCGCCGACGAGATCACGGCGGTGCTGCACCACCCCGAAGGGCTGGTCTGGCGCACGACCGCGGACGACGACCGCGAGTCCTGGCACCCGATCGCGTCCCTGCTGCGCCCCTCGGGCCACGTGCGTACGCGGTAGCGCACCGTACGGGCCGGCACAGCCGTACGGCACAGCCCGGCCCCTCGGCTTCAGCCGCCCCGCAGCACCGGGGCGCCGGTGAGCTCCACCCCCGCCTCGCTGAGCTGCTTGAGCGCACGCTCCGTGGTGGGCGCGGCGACGCCCGCGGTGAGGTCCAGCAGGACCCGGGTACGGAAGCCCTCGGCGACCGCGTCGAGCGCGGTCGCCCGTACGCAGTGGTCGGTCGCGATGCCCACCACGTCGACCTCCCGCACGTCGTGCCCCCGCAGCCAGTCGGCCAGCGGCGCGCCGTTCTCGTCGGCGCCCTCGAAGCCGCTGTAGGCCCCCGTGTACGCGCCCTTGTCGAAGACCGCGTCCACCGCCCCGGCGGTGATGACCGGGGCGAAGTTGGGATGGAAGCCGACACCTTCGGTGCCGGCGACGCAGTGCGGCGGCCAGGTGTGTTCGAAGTCGGGCCGGTCGGCGAAGTGGTCTCCCGGCGCGACGTGGCGGTCGCGGCTGGCCACGATGTGCGCGTAACCGGCGGACGCGTCGCCGATCAGCTCGGTGATGGCGGCGGCGACGTCCGCGCCCCCTTCGACTCCGAGGCTGCCGCCCTCACAGAAATCGTTCTGTACATCTACGACGATCAGTGCCCGGTGCATGCGCACGCCCTTCGGCTGAGGTGGGGGGCGGTGGTGGGGAGTGGTGGGAGAGCGGTGGAGAGGGACGACGGCCGACTGAGCCGGTCCCAACCTAGGGACTCCGGCCCCTTCGCGGGAGGTCCCACGCAGGCTGACGCGCACTCACATATCCGTCACACGTACTCCGTCGGCAGCACCGGCTCCCCCCGGGACAGTTGCGTCGCCGACAGCGGCAGTCCGGCCAGCGCCTCGGTGTGCCGCTCGCGGGCCACGTCCAGCGGTTCACGTCCGACGACTTCGCCGCCCCGTACCAGCTGCACCTGGAGCCGCCGCGCGGCCAGGTCCGCCGGCACCGGGCCGGTGCCGATCACCTCCGTGGCCGCGATGCCGTCCGCGTCCAGCTGCCGCGCCGCCCATTTGGCCCCGCCCGGCGAGGACTTGCCGCCCACCGACTTCTTCGCGACGGCGCGCAGCGGCGCGTCCGGGGCGTCCGAGTCGGCGCGCGCGACGAGCTTGTAGATCATCGAGCAGGTCGGGTGGCCGCTGCCGGTGACCAGCTGGGTGCCGACCCCGTACGCGTCCACGGGTGCCGCCGCCAGCGAGGCGATGGCGTACTCGTCCAGGTCGCTGGTGACCACGATCCGCGTCTTGGTCGCGCCGAGCTCGTCGAGCTGCTGGCGCACCCGGTGGGCGACCAGCAGCAGGTCGCCGGAGTCGATCCGGACGGCGCCCAGGTCCGTTCCGGCGATCTCCACGGCGGCACGTACGGCCTCGGCGACGTCGTAGGTGTCCACCAGCAGGGTGGTGCCGCTGCCGAGCGAGTCGACCTGGGCGGTGAAGGCGTCGCGTTCGCTGTCGTGCAGCAGAGTGAAGGAGTGCGCGCTGGTGCCGACGGTGGGGATGTCGTAGCGGAAGCCGGCCGCCAGGTCGGAGGTGGAGGAGAAGCCGCCGAGGTAGGCGGCGCGCGAGGCGGCCACCGCCGCCAGCTCGTGTGTGCGCCTGGCGCCCATCTCCATCAGCGGCCGGCCGCCCGCGGCGACCGCCATCCGGGACGCGGCGGCGGCGACGGCGGAGTCGTGGTTGAGGATCGAGAGGATCACCGTCTCCAGCAGCACGCACTCCGCGAAGGTGCCCTCGACCCGCACGATGGGCGAGCCGGGGAAGTACACCTCGCCCTCGGGGTAGCCGAGGATGTCGCCGCTGAAGCGGTAGCCGGAGAGCCACTCCAGGGTCGGACCGTCGACGACGTCGTGCTCCCGCAGGTAGTCCAGCACCTGGTCGTCGAAGGTGAAGTTCTCGACCGCGTCCAGCACCCGGCCGGTCCCGCCGACGACTCCGTAGCGGCGGCCTTCGGGAAGCCGGCGGCAGAAGACCTCGAAGACGGAGTGCCGTTCGGCGGTTCGGCCGCGCAACGCGGCCTGGAGCATGGTGAGTTCGTACTGGTCGGTGAAGAGCGCCGTCGACGGCACCGCCACCGGCAGTCCCCATTCCGCGTTCACTTGGGCTCCCTCGCATCGACGAGCCCCCGGGGGGAGGGGGCCGGACGGGACGAGCGTACCGCACATCTCGTCAGGGTGACGATATTGGGGTGCCGAACCTCCCCTTGACGCCGTTTGGCCACCTGACACCCCTGAGTGGCAGCATGGGGCACGTGAGTGTTGCCCCCACCGAGATCGAACGCCCGGAGTCGGCCGAGGCTCCCTTCGCCGTCCCCGAGCCGGACGTGCCGTGGGCCACGATCGTGCACAACGACCCGGTCAACCTCATGAGCTATGTGACCTATGTCTTCCAGAGCTACTTCGGCTATCCGAAGGACAAGGCGAAGAAGCTGATGATGGACGTCCACCACAAGGGCCGCGCGGTCGTCTCCACCGGCAGCCGCGAAGAGATGGAGCGGGACGTGCAGGCGATGCACGGGTACGGCCTGTGGGCCACACTCCAGCAGGACCGATGATGGCCGGCCACTTCGAGGCCACCGGTGACGGCGGCGCCGCGATCGCGCTCGACCAGGTCGAGATCTCGATCCTGCGCAGTCTCGCCGTCCAGCTGCTCGAGCTGATCGGCCCGGGCGAGGAGCCCGCCGACGGCGAGGACCCGCTCAGCAGCCTGTTCACCGACGGGCCGACCGAGCCGCCCTCCGACCCGGCACTGGCCCGCCTCTTCCCGGACGCCTACGGCGGCGGCCCGGACGCGGTGTCCGAAGGGGAGGGCGCAGGGGAGGACGAGGCGGAGCGCCGCGCCTCCGCCGAGTTCCGGCGCTTCACGGAGAACGAGCTGCGGGCCCGTAAGCGGGAGGACGGGCTCGCGGTCGTAGGGGCGCTGGACTCCCTGACGCCCGACCCGGCCACCGCGGGGGGAGAGGGCGGCGCGGGCGCGGTGCTGACCCTGAAGCCCGAGGAGTCGCGGCAGTGGCTCGGCGCGCTGAACGACCTGCGGCTGGCCATCGGTGCCCGGCTGGAGGTGACCGACGACGATGACGGCGGCGAGCTGTACACGCTGCCGGACTCCGACCCGCGCAAACCGATGGTGATGGCGTATCTGTGGCTCGGAGGGCTGCAGGAGAGCCTCATCGAGACGCTGCTTCCCTGACGCCGGTACGTCCCGGCCACCCCCCGGGGGTGTCCGCTGAGCGGATCACCCCTCTCGGCTAACGAACACATCACATCGCCGGTGCCTACGTGATGATGGTCCTGGTTGTCCTGTTTCCCGCGTGGCATACGCCACTGGCATGTGCCGATACGCGTGATAGACCTGCACGATCTGCCGCTGCGACGCCATCTGGTCGCGGCGGCAGCGCTGAGACGGGCCGACCGGCGGTCCGGACAACTCCACCGGGGGATCGGGGCCGATACGGAGATACCGGGTCGGAACGGAGAAAGGCGCACCACACATGACCTCTGAGCAGGTCTCGGACCGCGGCGCACCGGCGGGCGGTCTGAAGGAAACACCGCAGGGCAGCACGGAGACCCCACAGGAGGAGGGTTACCAGCGAGGGCTGGGCAGTCGCCAGATCCAGATGATCGCCATCGGCGGCGCGATCGGCACCGGCCTCTTCCTCGGCGCGGGCAAGGCCATCACGAAGGCCGGCCCCAGCATCATCCTGGCGTACGCCGTCGCCGGCATCGTCATCTACTTCATCATGCGGGCACTGGGCGAACTGCTCATGTACCGGCCGGTGTCCGGCTCCTTCGCGGAGTACGCCCGCGAGTTCCTGGGGCCCTTCTTCGGCTTCGTGACGGGCTGGACGTACTGGCTCTTCTGGGTCGTGACCGGCATCACGGAGGTCACCGCCGCCGCCACGTACATGCAGTACTGGTGGCCCGAGGTACCGCAATGGGCCTCCGCGCTGGTCTTCACCCTCATCCTGTACGGCGCGAACCTGATCTCGGTGAAGCTCTTCGGTGAGCTGGAGTTCTGGTTCTCCATGATCAAGGTCACCGCCATCATCGGCATGATCCTGATCGGCATCGGCGTCCTCACCCTCGGCTTCTCCGACGCCGGTGAGACCGCGTCCGTCACCCACCTGTGGGCCGACGGCGGCTTCTTCCCCAAGGGCATCGGCGGCACGCTGATGACGCTGCAGATCGTGATGTTCTCCTTCCTCGCCGTCGAACTGGTCGGCGTCACCGCGGGGGAGTCGGTCAACCCGAAGAAGACCCTGCCGCGCGCGATCAAAACCGTGCCGTGGCGGATCGCACTCTTCTACGTCGGCTCGCTCACCGTCATTCTCTCCGTGGTCTCCTGGACGGCCTTCGAGCCGGATACGAGCCCGTTCGTGGCCGCCTTCGCCAAGATCGGGCTCCCGGCGGGCGCGGCGATCGTCAACTTCGTCGTGCTCACGGCCGCGCTCTCCTCCTGCAACTCCGGCATGTACTCGACCGGACGGATGCTGCGCGACCTCGCGCTGAACGGGCAGGGCCCGAAGCTCTTCACGAAGCTGACCAGCAACGGTCTGCCGCTGCTGGGCACCACCGTCTCTGCGGGGATGATGATGTTCGGCGTCTGGATCAACTACCAGTGGCCCTCGAAGGCGTTCGACTACGTCGTCTCCTTCGCCACCATCTCCGGCATGTGGGCCTGGATCATGATCCTCGCCTCGCAGATCCGCTACCGCCGTGCGGCGGACCGCGGTGAGCTGCCGCAGTCGGAGTTCAAGGCGCCCTTCGCGCCGTACGCGAGCTGGATCTCGCTCGGCTTCATCGGCATGGTCATCGTGCTGATGGGCTTCGACCCCGACTCCCGTGTCTCGCTCTACGGAGCGCCGATCTGGGCGGCGATCCTGGTCGTCGCGTACTACGTGATCAAGGCGCGCAACCCGGACACCTTCCGCCGGGACTCCTTGCCGAAGGAGACCGGCAGCCGGTGACCGGCTGATGTGATGGCTGAGACGGGTCCGGTCCCACCCCTCGCGGTGGGGCCGGGCCCGTTGCATATCCTTCCGGGCATGCTGACCATCACCCAGGAGCTGCACGACAAGATCCTCGCCCACGCCCGCAAGGACCACCCCGACGAGGCGTGCGGCGTCATCGCGGGTCCGGCCGGCGAGCAGCGTCCGGAACGCTTCATCCCGATGCTGAACGCGGCACGCTCGCCCACCTTCTACGAGTTCGACTCGGGTGACCTGCTGCGGCTCTACCGCGAGATGGACGACCGGGACGAGGAGCCCGTCGTCATCTACCACTCGCACACCGCCACCGAGGCCTACCCGTCCCGCACGGACATCAGCCTGGCCAACGAGCCGGGCGCCCACTACGTGCTCGTCTCCACCGCCGAGTGCGGCAACGACGAAGGCCCCTTCTCCTTCCGCTCGTTCCGCATCGTGGACGGCGAGGTCACCGAGGAGGAGGTCACGGTCGCCGGCGGAGCGGTCTGACCAGCCGAACTGCCAGGACAGCGCGAATCTGAGACGGATCGGTCCACATCATGAAACCGGCACCCGGTTCCCCCGCCGGGAATCGTTACGATGAGCCCATGGTTGTCCATGACGTGAGCGCATCTGAGAAGACCCCGGGCATGCTGCTCGTCGGGCGCCTGCACGTCGATCTGTGCCGTCTCGCCAGCGCACTGGGGCCCGGCGCGTACGCGTCCGCCGCCTGACCCCGCCGGTCGGCGCGGTCCCGCCGTACGCACGCCGCAGCGGCCGTACCCCACGCGCACGCCGCCGCACAGCCGCACAGCGCACCCTTCGCAGCTTCCTGACCGTCCCTCCCGCCTCCCCACCCACAGGAGCCCACCCCATGGCCATCGAGGTCCGCATCCCGACCATCCTCCGCACCTACACCGACGGCGAGAAGTCCGTCTCGGCCGAGGGCGGCAACCTCAAGGAGCTCTTCGACGACCTGGAGAGTCGGCACGCGGGTATCCAGGACCGGCTGGTCGACGGCGGCGAGCTGCGCCGCTTCGTGAACGTCTACCTCAACGACGAGGACGTCCGCTTCCTGGACGGCATCACCACGAAGCTCTCCGACGGCGACAGCGTGACGATCCTCCCGGCCGTCGCCGGAGGCGCCGAAACGCCGGAAGCGCAGCGCTGATGCGCTACGACTCGCCGCTGGCCGCCGTCGGCAACACGCCGCTGGTGCGGCTGCCGCGCCTCTCGCCCTCGGAGGACGTGCGGATCTGGGCGAAGCTGGAGGACCGGAACCCGACCGGCTCCATCAAGGACCGCCCGGCCCTGCACATGATCGAACAGGCCGAGAAGGACGGCCGGTTGACGCCCGGCCGCACCATCCTGGAGCCCACCTCCGGCAATACGGGCATCTCGCTCGCCATGGCGGCCAGGCTCAAGGGCTACCGCATCGTGTGCGTCATGCCGGAGAACACCAGCGAGGAGCGGCGGCAACTGCTCGCCATGTGGGGTGCCGAGATCATCTCGTCCCCGGCCGCCGGCGGTTCGAACACGGCCGTACGCGTCGCCAAGGAGCTGTCCGCCGAGCACCCCGAGTGGGTGATGCTCTATCAGTACGGCAATCCGGCCAACTCCGGCGTGCACTACGCCACCACCGGTCCCGAGATCCTCGCCGACCTGCCCTCCGTGACCCACTTCGTGGCCGGCCTGGGCACCACCGGGACGCTGATGGGCGCCGGCCGCTTCCTGCGCGAGCACCGCCCGGACGTCCAGATCGTCGCCGCCGAACCACGCTACGACGACCTGGTCTACGGCCTGCGCAACCTGGACGAGGGCTTCGTGCCCGAGCTGTACGACGAGACGGTACTCACCAGCCGCTTCTCGGTCGGTTCCGAGGACGCGGTGACGCGTACCCGTGAACTCCTCGCCGAGGAGGGCATCTTCGCGGGTGTCTCCTCCGGTGCGGCGCTGCACGCGGCGATCGGCGTGGGGCGGAAGGCGGTACGGGCCGGGGAGAGTGCCGACATCGTCTTCGTCGTGGCCGACGGAGGCTGGAAGTACCTCTCGACGGGGATCTACACGGCCGAAACCACGGACGCCGCGGTCGCCGCCCTGCAGGGCCAGCTCTGGGCCTGAGGCCGGCGGGTCTTCGGGCTCAGCCCTCGTCGGTCAGGTGGCGCAGCCGCGACCAGGTGTCCTGGTCGACCTCGCCGGCCCGGTGCCGGAACGCGGCGAGCGCCACCTGGCTCACCGCGTCCGTACGCAGGCAGCTCACCCGGCCCGGCGCGTCCGCGACCGTGCCCGGCGGCAGCGCCAGCGTGCCCCCGGGACCGTCATCCCCTCCGGTGTCGTGCGGACCCCCGGCGCTGACCCCCGCGACGCGGGCGCTCTCCAGCCCCACCGCCAGCACCAGCACCAGCCGGGGCGTCTCCGTCCACCAGATCTCACCCGGACGGGGTCCACGGTCCGGCAGCGGCACCCCCGCCCGGCGACCGGCCCGGCGCCCGGCGCGACGCCGGGGACCCAGCCTGGCACCCCCGTCGACCAGCGCCGCCACCAGGGACAACGCCACGACGGCACCCAGGGCGAGCCACCACCACGTCTCCACGTCCGCTTCGCCTCCCGGACCCCCTGACAGGCACACCGCACAGAGTGACGACCGTACCCCGCGCTGGTGATTCCGCCCACACCAGCGCGCTCCTGAGGACTCACCGGGCGCCGTGCGGCTTACGCTCGGAAATCCCCACAGCCGCCAACGGAGGTCCTCGCTTCATGAAGCTCACCGTCGTCGGCTGCTCCGGGTCGTTCCCCTCCGCGGAGTCGGCCTGTTCCAGCTACCTGGTCGAGGCCGACGGCTATCGGCTGCTCCTGGACATGGGCAACGGCGCGCTCGGCGAACTGCAGCGGCACTGCGGGCTGTACGACCTGGACGCGATCGTCCTCAGCCACCTGCACGCCGACCACTGCATCGACATGTGCGGCTATTTCGTCGCGCGCTACTACCGGCACGAGGGCGGCCGTTGCGGGCCGATCCCGGTCTACGGACCGCAGGGCACCGAGCAGCGCCTCGCCCTGGCCTACGGCGACACCACCACCGACGCCATGAGCGAGGTCTTCGACTTCCACACCCTCGTCCCCGAGGGGGCGGGTGCGAGCTTCGAACTGGGGCCCTTCGCCATCACCACGGCGCAGGTCGACCACCCGGTGGAGGCGTACGCGTTCCGGGTCCGGCACCGTGACAGCGGCAGCACACTGGTCTATTCGGGCGATACCGGGCCGAGTGGGGCGCTCCTCGCCCTCGCCCGTGACGCGGATCTCTTCCTCTGCGAGGCGTCCTTCACGGACGGCAAGGAAGACATCCCCGGACTGCACCTGAACGGGAACCAGGCGGGGGAGTGCGCGCAGCAGGCGGGGGTGGGGCGGCTCGTCCTCACGCACGTACCGCCGTGGACCGACGCCAAGGTCAACCTGCGTGACGCCAAAGGCGCCTTCGAGGGCCCGGTCGAACTGGCCCGCGCCGGCGCGGTGTACGAACTCCGGTAGAGGTGCTGCCGAACGCGCCGCGCGCCCGCTGCCGGTGGTC
>NZ_JBOHCV010000248.1:0-4266 GCF_050698815.1 Streptomyces sp. | reverse complement strand
GCTCAGGGTCGAGCGCGTGCTGTGCCGTGCCGGCTGCGGATCAGTGCTCCGTGGAGCGGCGCTTGCGCGCGACCACGACCATGCCGGCACCCGCGACCAGGACGACACCGGCGATACCGGCGATCATCGGGGTGGCGCTGGAGGAACCGGTCTCGGCCAGGTCGTCACTGCCGCCCTCGGGCTTGGGCGCACTGCTGGGCTTCTCCGACGGCGCCGGGGCCTCGCTGCTGGACTCGCTGGGCGAAGGCGCGGGCGCGGAGGGCGAAGGGGACTCGTCGCCCGGGCACACCGGCGAGGTCTTGGTCTCGTCGCGCGAGAACTGGTCCCCGTCACTCGCCTTGACGACCAGGCGCACCTCGATCGGCGAGCTGTGCTTGGGCAGTTCGATCTTCCTGCTGAAGTCGGTGCCGAACTTCACCGACGACAGCAGGCTCTTGTCACCGGCGGTGATGGAAACGGTGTTCTCGCCACCGGCCTGGTACTTGGTCAGGTTGACGGTCACCGAGGCACAGTCCACCGCCCAGACCGGCGTGTGAGCCGATGCGGGGGCGGCGGCGAGTATCCCGGCACCGACGAGAGCGGCGACGCCCGTCCCGGCAACGGCGGCGGAGCGGTGCCATCTCTGGCGTATAGCGGTCATGGTCTCCCTCTGATGATGACGAAACTGTGCAGAGCGGTTTTCGTGCGAGGTCAGCGAAAAAACGGCACTCCCGTGCGCATCACTCGCCACGGCCAACCCCCGATCCCCCAAGTGACGCTGTGAAAAGGGCAGTTCAGGCGTGGAATCGTGACGCGTTCCCCCGTGCGGTCCGGTGGCTGCTCGCCGGTACACCGCTGGAACCCGCTGACCCTACCGCCCCACGAGTCACCGCGGCGGAAAGTCACGGAGATTGAGTCCTCTTCACAACGTGTGCATATGAGCGAGTACCAAATGGTGTCAAGGGCGCGCCAGTGCGCCGGACCGGCAGCAGCTGCCGGTCCACCACCCGTGGGAGGTCAGTGAGTTGAGTCATCGACGCAAGGACAAGCGGGCGTACGTCATAGCCGGCGCGAGCGCCTCGGCGCTCGCCGCCGCGGCGGTCCTGCTGCCGTACGCGAACGCCAGCCAGGAGCAGCAACCCCGTCCCGGCCCGGCCACCGCCAAGGCCGCCGCCAAGCTGGGAGCGGCGCTGGCGGCGGAGAACGGAGCCCGCACCGCGGGCTGGTATCTCGACGGCAAGGGCGGCAAGTTGGTCATGAACGTGACCGACGAGGAGACCGCGGAGCGCGTCCGGGCCGACGGAGCGACGGCCCGAGTCGTACCCAACAGCAAGGCGGAACTGACGGATGTCAGCGACACCCTCGCCGGCGACGCCTCGGTACCCGGAACGGCCTGGTCGGTCGATCCCCGTACGAACAAGGTCGTGGTGCTCGCCGACCGCACGGTCGGCAGTGACGAATGGGCCTCGCTGACGAAGACCGCCGAGGGCATGGGCGGCATGGTGACGATGAAGCGCTCCAGCGGCGAGTTCAAGCCCCTGCACGGCGGCGACCAGTCCGGCGGTACGGGCGAAGAGGAAGGCGGCGCGGGCGAAGAGGAAGGCGGCGCCGGTGAGGAAGAGGGCGGTGCGGGCGAGGAACAGGCCGGCGGCGCCGGTGCGGCGGCGGGCAACGAGGTCGCGGGCGGTGGCGCCATCTTCGCCGCGGGTACGCGCTGCTCCCTCGGCTTCAACGTCACCGTCGACGGTGCGCCCGCCTTCCTCACCGCGGGCCACTGCGGCAACGCGGCGGAGAAGTGGACCTCCGACGAGGCGGGGCAGGAGCCGCTGGGCACGGTGGCCGACTCCAAGTTCCCGGAGAGCGACTTCGCCCTGCTCAACTACGACGACCCGCAGGCCCAGCCGCCCAGCACCGTCGACCTGCAGGATGGCACCACGCAGGAGATCACCAAGGCCGCCGAGGCCGCCGTCGGCATGGAGGTGCAGCGCAGCGGCAGCACGACCGGTCTGAGCGACGGCACGGTGACCGGCCTGGACGCCACCGTGAACTACGGCAACGGCGACATCGTCAACGGGCTCATCCAGACCGACGTGTGCGCCGAACCCGGCGACAGCGGCGGCGCGATGTTCGCCGAGGACGCCGCCGTCGGCCTGACCTCCGGCGGCAGCGGCGACTGCACGCAGGGCGGTGAGACCTTCTTCCAGCCGGTCACCGACGCCCTGGAGGCCACCGGCGCCGAGATCGGCGCCGGTGGCGGGGACGCGGGCGGCGGCGAAGAGGCCGGCCAGTAGAACCGCAGGGCGGGCCGTCAGCCGCTCACGGTGAAGCCGGGGCTGGTGCCGGAGATGGCGTGCGGTTCGCCGGCGAGCGGCTTGGCGTCGCCTTCGTAGCGGAGGCGGTAGCTGCCGGGTTCGGTTCCCTCGGGTACGTCCCAGGTGACGGTGACCTTGGAGGCGGCGACCCCGTACCGCGCCCAGTGGAAGGTGGTCGACCAATCGCCGTCGTCGGCGACCGTACGCCAGTCGCCGTCGCCGCCGTCCCCCCGTCGCTCCACCCGCAGGTAGGTGCCGCCCCGGTGCAGATCGTTGCCGGGGTGGGCACCGGCGAAGACGACGGTGACCCGCTCCCCCGCCCGGTAGTTGACGCGGGGCGGGGTGAGGACGTCGCCGAACTCGCGCAGGAGCGGCGGCGCGTCCAGCACGATCGGCGGCTGGAGGGCGAGCGCCTGACCGGAGATGTCCGGAGCGACCGGGCCGAGCGGCAGGCTCTCGCCGTCGCGCATGGCGCGCGCCAGCCTGGCCGCCGTCTGCCGCAGCGCGGGCAGTTGCCAGCGGCCGAAGAGGGTGCTGCCGCCCTCGTACTGCTGGGAGTCGTACTCCTCCGGCGTGGTGAGGTAGTGGAAGTAGGAGTTGGCGTAGCCCGCCACCAGGACGTCCCGCAGGTCGCCACCGACCACGTCGGCGACCGTACGGCGCAGCAGCAGGCCGGCGCCGATGGTCACCTCGCCGGGAACGCCGATCAGATACAGCCGGCCGATGCGCAGCAGCTGTACGGGCACCTGCTCCTGCACCCACGGATAGACCCGGTTCATCTCACCCACCGGGGCGAAGATCCCCTTGGGGGCCTGTGCCGCGCGCAGTTCGGGCGAGGCCTCGTAGAGGACGGAGTCGGAGATCGTGTCCCACAGGGGGTTCTCGCCCTCCTCGAAGCCCGGGAAGGCCGGTCCGTCCTCGACGCTGCCGGCCGCCATCGACGCGCCGACGGCGGGCTTCGCCGTCCTGTGCGCGCGGCCGTCGCCGGTGAACTCCGGCTCCACGGTCACATCGGAGAGATCGATGTAGACCAGCCGGGCATCGACCCCGCCGGTCATCCTCGTGCCGCGCCAGCCGAGTTGGCGGGCGGCGGCGTCGTACTGGAGCAGGCCGTTGGCCCGGGTGCGCGCGAAGTCCGCGGGTGTGGTGGGGGGTTTCAGGTCGAGGTTGGGGGACATGTCGCCGGCGTTGGTCTGGGCGAAGGCGGCGATGAAGTCCGGGGTGGTACCGGCCAGATAGTCCGCGCCCTCGACCTCCCGCTCCCAGTGGTAGGCGGCGAAGCCCTTGTTGTCCGCGCTGATCAGCTTGTTGTCGCCGGACATGCTGGTGCCGTGCGTGGCGAACCAGTTGATCGCCCCGACCGGCTTCCCGTCCCGCTCGATGCGCAGCAGCGCGGTCTGCGGGTCGATGGCGTCGGGGAAGTGGCGGCGTACGTCGGCCGGGTTGCGCTCGAAGGCCTCCCGGGACCGGTTGGCGCTGGCGCCGTGCAACTCGTCGTGGGTGAGGGTGAGTTCCGCCGGTGCGAGATCGTCGTGGGCGCGGGCCACCGCCTCGACGATGCCGTCCGTGAAGGCTTCGAAGGTCTTCTTGTGGAAGCCGAGGGTGGTGAGGTTGTAGAGCAGGTGGTGGGAGGAGCCGCCCGGTCCGCAGTGGGTGTGGGTGGCGGTGAGCATGACGTTGCGGTGCGTGTAGCGGTCGCCGTACCGCTCGGCGAGCCTGCTCAGCACCGCCTGGTGCACACTCTCGAAGATCATGGCCGTGTCGACGACGACGAGGAGCACGCAGTCGTCGGTGACGGGGTCGGCGACGACGAACGCGCGGGCCCGCAGCCGGGTGTGCAGCCCCTGCGCCTGCTGGTCGGCACGCCCGTAGCCCATCATGCCGACCTCGGCGACCTCCCCGGTGACGTCGGCGATGCCACGCCCCACCCGGTAGGTGCCCGCGTCCGCCGCGGGCTGCGCGGACCGGCCGGGCC
>NZ_JBOHCV010000247.1:0-11591 GCF_050698815.1 Streptomyces sp. | reverse complement strand
GCCACCAGGCACGATCACAGACCAGCCATTACCGCCGACAAGCCACATCCCAGACATGAAGATCACGATCTACAGCTGGAGTACTAGGGGCTCAATGACCCTCATTGTGTTGCAAGTTCGACCCCATTCATGGCCGGAACAGACGCACTGCCGCGCTCGGCTCATCTCAGCGGGTTGTCAGGATCAACCTTCACCAGTACATCAGAGCTGGAACGGAAAACGGCAAAGTCATCCATCAGATGAATCTCGATGAATGGGTTCGAGTATTCTAGGTAGATAACCCATTTCAGCTCTCCATCCTTGTCGATTCTGCCAACGAAGCCCTCTGAACCATGAGAACCTTCCCCGCAGCAAAGCCGATCACGATCGGCCAGTTCGAGTGTGTGTGTCACTTCGATCGACGATACCCATTCAGGGTCACTGGCCAAGTGAGCGTCTAGATCGAATGATTTGAGGAAATCGATCCCGGACCAAGAAGTCGAATTCACCACTACGTCATAAGAGCTGCCGTTTGCCATGTAAAGGGCATCTCGGATGGGAATGTTCTCTTGGCTCCAGAGTTCTGTGATCGTGGTCATTTGCATCCCTTCGGGATCTTGGTCGGGCGTTCAGGCAGCCCTTGGGCAGGCACCACCCCGCCTGCCTTGCGGTTTCTCGGGTCCCTGAAGCGAGCCTTGAATTTGTCCCCCCAGGTTTTTCCTACCGGGGAGTTGGGGAACGGGTCGTCGGGATTGACCCGTTCGATGGTAACGGGCTTCCCGGCCTCACGTGCCGCGTCCAGTCTACGGTTATCGTAGGTGACGAGCTGTCCGTCTACTTCCATTACCCGGAGCGCTGATCCTGGGCGGTCCCAATCCCACTTCCCGGACTTCATCTGCTCTGCATAGTCGTTGGACGCCACAGTTCGCTGCGAGAAGTTGATCTCACTCGGATCCACCCGCTCCAGACCGCCATTACCTTCGAGTCCAAGCGGGTCGAGCCACGTCAACGAGTTACGGATGTAGATTGCCGGGTTCGGCGCCGGATAAAGGCCCAAGGGGTCCGGGGAGGTGTAGCGGGCGGTTTCGGGGTCGTAGTGACGGAAGTAGTTGTAGTGGAGGCCGGTTTCGGGGTCGGCGTACTGACCCGGGAAGCGGAGGGGGCAGTTCACCTCGCCGGGTGGGGCGGGAAGTTGGGTGCCCCAGAGGGTGGTGCGGTGTTGGCGAGCGACGTTGCCCTCGGGGGTGACCAGTTCGGTGGGGGTGCCGACGAGGTCGGTGATGATCGCGTGGAAGCGGGGCTGGGTGGGCGGCCGACCCCACGTGGGCCAGCTGTGAGATGCGGGATTCGCCCGGGGCGAGGGTGAGCGGTTTGTGGTCTGTCTGGGTCAGGGGCGAGTGGGTGCCGGGTGCGTAGTCCCAGGTGGTGACGCGACCCTCGTGGGTTGCCTGTTCGGCGAGGCGGGTGCCGTCCCAGGTGAAGGTGAGGGTGAGGGCGTCGGGGGCTGTGTCGGACTCTGCGTCGTCGCCGGGTGTGCGCTGCTTGGTGAGGCGGCGGCCCAGCGGGTCGTAGGTGTACGCCCAGTGGTCGCCATCGGGGGTGGTGGCCGCGGTGAGCTGGTCCTGGGCGTTCCAGGTGTAGGTCCAGGTGTGGGCCTGGCCGTTGAGCAGCTTGCGGGTGCGGCGCACGAGGCGGCCCTGCGCGTCGTGTTCGTAGCTGGTGCGGCCCGCCGTGCGTATTCGGGTGCCGGTGAACTCGCGGTCGCCGGGCGACTCGTGAGCGGGGGCTGCCGCTTGGGTGAGGTTGCCCGCGGTGTCGTAGCGGTAGGTCTCGTTCCAGCCGTGCGCCTGGACGCCGGTGACCCGGCCCATGGGGTCAAGGTCGAAGCGACGGGTGCCGGAGGTCAGTTCGCGGATCTCGGTGAGGTAGCCGTCCGGGCGGTACGCGTAGGCGCGGTGCTGGAGGACACGGGCGGGTTCCGATTCGCGTCCGTGAGAGGTGACGGTCTGGGTGGTGATGCGATCGGCGGCGTCCCAGGTCTGGGCGAGGGTCACCCCGTCGCCGACTCGCCTTTCGGTCTCCCGGCCCGCCGCGTCGTAGCCGAAGGTCAACGTTCCGGCGGAGGAGGACAGCCGGAGGGGCCGGCCCTCGGCGTCGTAGGTCCATTCCGACGTGAGCCCGGAGGGGGTGGTGCGGCGGGCGCGGCGACCCAGTTGGTCATAGGCGTAGCCGACCCTGCGGCTGTTCACTGTCTCGGCCAGGACACGGCCGAGCGCGTCGCGCTCGATGGTGACCTCGGCGTCCACGTTCGCGGCAGCGGTGAGGTGGCCCGAGGCGTCGTAGGTGTAGGTGGTGATCTGGTCGCTGTCGTCGCGCTGTTCGACGGTGCGGCCGAGTACGTCGCGGGTGTAGTGCAGGGTCTCACCCGCGCCGTTGGTGCGGGCAAGCACGTCGCCTGTGGGGTCGAGGGCGTAGATGAGGGTGCGGTCGTCGAAGTCGGTTTCGGAGGTGAGGTGGCCGGCCGCGTCGTACTCGTACGTCCAGGACAACCCCTGGGGGCTGGTGACCTCGGTCAGGCGCAGCTCGGTGTCGTAGGCGAAGGCGTACGTCGCGCCGTCCGGATCGGTGCGCGTCGCCGGGACGTCGAAGTGGGCGGAGGTGTGGCGGGTGACGTGGCCCGCCGGGTCGGTGTGGGTGAGGAGGTTGCCCTCGCCGTCCCATGTCCAGCTCTCCCGGTTGCCCTCGGCGTCCTGGCGCCAGCTCGGCTTGCCCTCGGTCGTCCAGCCCATGCGGATCGTGTGGCCGAGCGGGTCGGTGATCTCCACTACCCGGCCGAATGTGTCACGGCGTACGCGGGTCGTGTGACTCAGCGTGTCGGTGACGGTGGCGGGCAGGCCCGCCGCGTCGCAGGTGATGTGGCGTTCGTGCCCGAGGGCATCGGTGACGGAGGTCAGGTGGCCCCGGTCGTCGTAGGCGTAGTGGCTCTCGGCGCCGTCCGGTTCGGTCCTCGAGGTGAGGTTGCCCAGTTCGTCGTAGGCGTGCCGCCAGGCGGTGCCGCCGGGCTCGGTAACGTCGACCGGTTGCCGGAGGGAGTTGTAGGCGGCGTGGGCGGTCGAACCGTCCGGGAGGGTGACGTCGGTGAGGTTGCCATCGTCGTCGTAGGCGTAGCGCGTGGTCCGGCCCAGGGCGTCAGTGAAGGAGAGCCGGTCCGTGCCGCGCTCGTCCCAGGCGGTGTACGTGGTGTGGCCGAGTGGGTCGGTCTCCTCGACCACCTGGCCGTCTTCGTTGTATCGGCAGCTGGTCCGGTGGCCGAGGGAGTCGGTGTAGGTGGTTGTCTGCGCCTCGTCGTAGGCGAACGAGCCGTTGAAGATCCCCTCGCTGCCCTCAGTGCGTACGACCCGGCCCGCCTCGTCGTACTCGTACGCGAAAGAGGTGCCGTTGCGGTCCGTCCACGAGAGCATCCGGCCCTCGTCGTCGTAGGTGAACCGCAGCGGTTTCCCACTGGAATTGATGACCTCGGCGAGGTTGCCCGCCTCGTCGTAGCCGTAGCGCATGACCACCGTGCCCCGGCTCGGCGCCCCGGGCGCCTCGTACACCGAAGGCGCCTCGTCCAGCAGCCGCAGCGCGGTGACGCGCGGGCCTTCGGTGTCGACGGCGAGGCAATAGCCGCCGGAGTGGCGCAGGGCGGTGGGTATCCCCCGGGCAGTGCGCTCGACTTCGATTCGCGCACCGTTGCGGTCCTGCCAGGACTCCAACGGGAGCTGAACGGCGGTGGGTTCTTCCGTAGGCGCGGGGTGCGCGAAGGTGCGTACGACACCCGTGTCCGGGTCGGTGATCGTCAGCACCCCGTCCGGCTTCCCGTCCCACTCCAGCGGCCAGCGCGCGCCCTTCGAGGGCAGTACCGGCACGTCCGGCTCCGGTACCGGATACACCAGCCGCATGCCGTCCGCCGCCGCGAACACCACGCCGTCCGAGTCGAGTTGGACCTGTTCGTCCAGGGTGGAGATCCACGTCGGACCGAAGTACGTTCCCGCCCGGTAGGAAGACATGTGGGTGCGCTCTATGAGCAGCGGCAATGAAGCCGGCAGCGATACATCGGTCTGCTGCATCAGCAGGGCCCCGGTCGCCACATCGACCGGTTCACCCTTCGTCGGGCACGTGGCCGTGCAGCGGGAAGCGGGTCCCGGCTTGACCAGATCCGCACGGAGGGCCGGGGGCCGCAACATCGGAGGCGTGGAGTTCGGCCCCTTGACCAGTGGGCCCATGCCCGCGGCGAAGCCCCCACCCAGCACCCCGCCGTACAGCGAGCCGGTCTTCGCGGCCTCGTTGACCTGATCCAGGCTGAAGCCCTGCTGCTGACCGGTGGCGATCCGCATCGGCTGGGCGACGGCCAGTTCCAGGGCCACGCTCTCCACGCCGCCGAACGCGTAACCCACCAGCACGCCCGCCGCGATACGGGCCACGGTGCCCGAGACCGTCACGCCCATCGTGGCGCCGAAGGCGATGACCCCTTCCGCGGCGGCGACCCCGGCAGCATTGCCCGCCCCGAAGGTGACGAACCCCAGCGCGAAGCCGGCGGCGATGACCGTTGCACCGATGATGATCTCGTTCCAGATCTGCTCCACCGCGTCATCGATGGCGTCCGCGAGCTGATCCAGCGCCTTGGCCATGCTTCGGGCCGACTTCGGAATGTCCTGGAGCCAGCCGTTGTCCCCCTCACCGACATAGCGACCCCAGAACACCTCGAAGGCGTCGATGGCTTCGCCCTTGTTGTGGTGGATCAGCGACTTGGCGGCCTTGTTCACCGGGGTGCGGACGTCATCGACGCTCTCAGCGAAGGCCCGCCACGCGTCCGCCGCTTCCCGCAGCTTTCCCGGATCGCCGCCCGGCCAGCTCAGACCGAGATCGTCGAGGATCTCCTTCGCCTCGTCGACGACACTCACTTGTGATCCTCGTGCTGGTCCTTGGGGCTGACCTTGGTGAACATGCCCTTGATCTGCTCTTCGTTGTCGACGTGCCCGTCGGCCATGTCCTTCATGGCCTCATGGATGCTGACCAGGCCCAGCACCAGCACACCCGTCGCGCTCTCGATGGACTTCTGATTCGGGCTGTACTTGTGCTCGAACTTCTTGCCCGCCTCGTCCTCACCCTACGGCTTCCCGATCGCGTCCAGCTTCGTGACGAGCGTGGTGAGCGCCGTGCTCAGCTTCTTGCTCTGCTCGTGAAAGACCGGCGCCGCGTCCTTCAGATCCGCGGTGCGGTCTTGATGTCCAGAACCTTGCCGTCGTTCCCCACCAGTTGCCTCCCCCGTGTATGCCTGCCATCCCAACATCGCACCCCGCGCGAACAGTTGTCGGAGATCCCGCAGGTCCAGGGGTGTGGCGTCGGCCACTCTCCGAGTGCTCGCAGGGGCCGCCCGCTGCGGGATCACGGTGGCAGGCCGGCCGGGCGCCGTGCGACCACCACGAAATACCCCACCCGATTGCCACGCCTCAAGTACAGTCACGGCGTCGTGCTCACAGCATGAAGATCGAATGACCGCTCCGCCGGGGGAACTTCATCGGGGTCCTTGCATGTGAGAAGTGCGGAGCATAGTCGGGCATGCGCCCGGTGCCGTGAGATCGGCGAGGTTCGCCGGCCGCGGCAGAGCTATCCGGTCCCGGGCCATCGCCCCGTGGCCGGCGAAGGGGGAATCCTGAACATGATTGCTGAGTCCCACAGACGTACGGGTATAGGCGCGGATGGCATTCGCTATGTCCATACGCTCGGCCCGCACGGCACCAACCTGGAAACCGCGGCCCATGAGTGGCTGCACCGACGGGGGATCGACGGGAAGATCCAACTCCATGCATCGCTCGAGGCCGCCCTTGACGCGGTGCCCGACGACGGGGAGCACGCGCTGGCGGCCTGCGCGGTCTATCCGGCGCTGCACACCCTGACGTTCGGGAACCTGCACCGGTTGCACATGGTCGACAGTTTCATCATGCCGACCCACAACATGGTCCTGGCGAGCGCGGGAGTGGACAACCCTCGTACCGTCTCCACACACCCCGCCCCGGTCGGACTGGTCCCGGAGGCGGCCGAGTCCCGGTTGGTGCTGAGCAATTCTCAGGCGGCCATCGACTGCGCCGCCGGCAGTAGCGAGGGCTGCGTCACGACCATCGTCGCCGCCGAGCGGTACGGGCTGCGTGTACTGCGGGACTACGGCCCGGTTCCCATGGTCTTCACCATTCACCAAGTGCTCGCGGTGGACGTGGCGACGGACGCGGCGGCGGACACGGCGGCCGGCCGGCCGGAAACCACGGGAGCGCTGCTGTGACGATGAGTGCCCCCATCCCCTCCGCCGTGCGTGCCGAGGCGGCGGATCTCGCCGGATCCCTCATCCCCAAGGTCAACCGCTTCCGCCGGCGCCAGGCCGATGACGGTACGGTGCCGGACTCGCGGGCCGCGGACCGGGAGTTGCTCGCCGAGATCCGGGCGGAGGCGACTGCCTGGTACCGCCGCAACGACCGGGCCGATCAGGCCGACGCACTGGCCGCAGACGTGGATCGCTGGCTCGGCGACGGCCTCGACAACGCGCCGCACTTCGGACGCTCCCGTGACGCGCTCCAGCCGCCCGCCGACGGGAAGCCGGTATTCTTCATAGCCCCCGCGCAGACCACCAACAGCGTGCCGCCGGTCGGCAAGCGGTTCGACTGTTTCTTCGCGCTGCGGAAGGAACCAGACGCACTGCCGCGACTGGCCACCACTTTCCCCCACCCCAAGAACAACTGCCAGTCACTCGTGCTCATCGCGGGCAGCGATGGCTTCGCACACGGAAACTGCATCGTGTTCTTTCCCGAAAACGTGGCCGCGCACGACAAAGTCGAAGAGCAGCAGTACGCGATGTTCTTCTACAACAAGATGCGGAAGATCCACGAGACGTACGCCCTGCCCGGGGCCGAGGCCGTCCTGACCGCCGAGTCCATACCCCGGGCCTCGTCCGGGCTGACCCCCGAGGTCTGCTTCGAGGCCCGCGCGATCTGGGGCTACCTGCACGACTCCATGCACTACCAGGGGCGTTGGCCGTTCGATCAGCACATCTCTCTGAAGATGAACTGGTTCGTCGGCCTCCTGGAGGAGATCAAGGTCGACGTCAAGACCGTCCTCGCCTGCGCAGATGGCGGCCTTCCGCACGCGCAGGAACAGATCGACATGATCCTGCTGGAGCGGATCTTCCGCTACCCGCAGGCGGACGACGCCACCCGGAACTTCGATTCCGGCACCGGCGTGTTCCTCTACTCCTGGCTTCGCGCGCATGGTGCGCTGACCGGCTCGCCGGAGGCAGGCGGGATGCTGCACCTGGACCGGGACAAGACTCTGGGTGCCCTGCGCGAGTACGTCGCCACCGTCGAGGAGCTCGAAGAACAGGTCAACACCGACGACGAGTACCGGGCCGCGGCCAAGGCGCTCGTCCGCGACTATCTGCCCGAGGGTGAGGTGAAGCAGCGGTATCGCTTCACCGAGGACCAGAACGTCCTGCTGCGGGCCAAGCGGTCGCTGGCAGCGCTGCCACCGCTGCGGTTCGCAGAGGCGGAGTGGTGAGGTCGGCCATTGAGCACGATCGCCGGTGGAGTGACCGCCTCGGTGTCCCGGCCTTGTCCTGTCTCATGGTGTTGCTGCTGGCGACGGGATGGGTGGTGGCCGGGAGGCTGGTGAGCGATACGCCGCCGCTGGCCGTCGCGGCCGGCCGCACCGGGGCGAGTTTTCTGGTGATCAGTACGATCTCCGCGCTGCGGCCACGAAGCTGGCCCGCCATACGGGCCGGTGCAGGCCGTTGGAGGGCGGTCGCGTTCCTCGCGTTCTTGGGGTTCTTCGCCTACTACACGGGAACTCTGCTCGGCGTCGACCGGATCGGCGCCTCCCGGGTGGGCCTGGTGGTGTCTCTCCTGCCGTGTATCACCTTCGCGATCGGCGTCGTGGCCTTCCGCGAGCAGACGGGCGTACGCAAGGTCCTCGGGACTGTCCTGGCTGTCGCCGCGGCTCTCGGCTATGCGCTGGACGGAGGCCCGGCGAGCGGCGGCGCCGGGTCCGGAGTGCTGGTTACCGGAATCCTGTTCGCTCTCGCGGGCACGTTCGCGTACGCCCTGTACGGCTACGTCTACCGGCAGCACATGTCCGACGTACCGCCCATGGCCGCGCTCCCCGCGGTTACAGGCGCGGGCACGGTCATGCTGGGGATGGCCTCGGTCGCTTTCGTACCGCTGGGCAGGATCGACGCCGGCCAGTGGGCCGGGGTCGCGGTGCTGGGTGCGGTGCTCACCGCGCCGGTCTTCCTGATCTCCCACGAACTGATCCTGCGCAAGGGCCCGTTGTTCACCTCCGCAGTCGCACTCATGGTGCCGTTCCTTGTGCGCCTGGGCGAATGGTCCTGGGGGGCGGCGGATGCGCCGGGTCTGGTCTCCGTCCTGCTCCTGGCGCTGTGCTCGGCGGGTGTGTGGATGACAGTCGCCCCGCCCCGCGCCGCGCCCGCCCCGGAAGCCCCTCGGGCCGTTCGCACCACCGAATCCGGAAGAAGCACATCGTGACAGCACCACCCGCGCCACGCCCCACAGTCGTCCTGGTCTACCAGCGCACCTCACTGCCCTGGGTTTTCGACAGTGCGAGGCGAGCAGGCATCGACATCGTTCTGGTCCCGCGCCCTGACGAGTCCGTATCCGCCGGCCGGCTGCCGCCCGCCGTGGTGGACGTGCTCCCTCTGGACGTGGAGGGAGCCCCGGCCAAGGCCATGGAAATCTTGAGAGAGCGGTACGAGAGCGCCCCGTTCGACGGCATCGTCACGCTCTACGATCCGGCCGTGCCGTTCGTCGCCGACGCGGCCGAAGCGCTCGGGCTGCCGGGTCTCGGCAGCGGCATCGCACGGGCCGTGCAGGACAAGCGGATCATGCGGCAGCGGCTGGCCGAAGCCGGACTGAACGTACCCGGCTTCGTCGTCCTGGACGACCCCGGAGCGTGGGTCGATGGCACCCGTCTCGAATTCCCGGTAGTGGTCAAGCCGGCGAACGGCTTCTCCAGCCTCGGCGTGACCAAGGCCGACAGCGAGGACGAGCTCGGTGCCGTCGTCGAAGAGGTGTGGCAGGTCTGCCGGGACAAGTTGAACCAGGTCACTGGTCTGGTCATCGAGGAGTATCTGGACGGTCCGGAACTCGCCGTGGAGTCCCTCGCCTATCGCGGCGAGGTCAAGGTGCTCACCATCGGCTACAAGGGCGAGCCGGTCGGCCCGCACTTCGAAGAGGGCGTCTATCGGGCCCCGGCCGCGCTCTCGTCGCACGTACGGGAAGCCGTGGTCCGCGAGGTTGTGGCCGCTCACTCCGCTCTCGGAGTGACACACGGCCCCACCCACACCGAACTGCGGCTGCGCGGGGGGAAACGGCCGTATCTGCTGGAACTCGGCGCCCGTGTCGGCGGCTCCGGCGTCTCCCACTACATCGTCGAGCACGTCACCGGAGCCGACCTGGCAGCTGACGCGCTGCGCATCGCCGCGGGGCTCACCCCCTGTCCGGTACCCGCCCCGCCGGCACAGCCGGTGCGGGCGACCGGTGCCGCGGCCAACTACATCGTGCCGTGCGGAGGTTCCGGACGGATCACCGCCATCCACGGCCTGGAGGAAGTGGCCGAGGATCCTCGGGTGGACCACATCGTCCAGATGCTGCGTCCGGGCGATGTCGTGCGCCCCTACCCCGACTTCACCGGCTATCCGGCGTTCATCCTCTCCCACCATCCCTCCACCGAGGACGCGGAGGAATTCCATCGCACCCTCGAAAGCCGCATCCTCATCGACTACGCACCGGCTGGAGGTGCGCGGTGACCCACGAGGCTCTCGACGACCGCCACGGAGTCATCTGGCTGGACGGGGAGTTCGTTCCCTGGTCCGACGCACGCCTGCACGTCCTCACCCACGGTCTCCACTACGGCGGCGGTGTCTTCGAAGGCGAACGGGTCTACGACGGCCACATCTTCAAACTGGCCGAACACACGCGACGGCTCCATGAGTCGGCGCGGGAGCTCGGCTTCCGAATCCCCTTCTCCTGTACGGACCTCGACGAGGCCACTCTCGAACTCGTCCGCAGACAAGGCATCGGAAACGGCTATGTCCGGCCGGTCGCATGGCGCGGCAGCGAGCAGATCAGCGTGTCCAGCGCCGGCACCTCCGTCCATGTCGCCATCGCCACCTGGGAGTGGCCGCACGTCTTCTCGGCGAGCGCAAAGGAGCACGGCATCCGGCTGAGTACCTCGCGCTGGCGGCGCCCCGCGCCGGACACCGCACCTGTCCGGGCCAAAGCGGCATCCCTGTACAACATATGCACCTTGGCGCGCGACGCCGCCGACGAAGCCGGCTTCGACGACGCACTGCTGCTGGACTACCGGGGCTATGTCGCAGAGGCCACCGGGGCCAACCTCTTCCTCGTGGCCGGCGACGAGTTGCACACGCCGACGGCCGACTGCTTCCTTGCCGGCATCACCCGGCAGACGGTGCTCGACCTGGCCCGTCACCTCGGCATCCCGGTGGTCGAGCGACACATCCTCCCCGGGGAACTCAGCACGTTCGACGAGTGCTTTCTCACCGGCACGGCCTACGAGGTCCAGCCCGTGCGGGCAATCGACGACCACGAGTTCCAGGTAGGCAAGACGACCACCGTCCTGAGGGAGGCATACACGCGGCTCGTTCACTCTCCGGCGCCCGAGCGCGGCCGGGCGAGCGCATAGGCTCGCGGTGTGCTGGGGATGTTGGCGTTGACCGTGGGGGCGGCCGGATACGGGGCCGCCGTCGGGGTGTTGCTGCCGCGGGCCGTGCACCGGCTCGCCGTCGAGACGGGGGAGTCCTGGCGGGCGGAGTGCCCCGAAGGGCACCCGTTGCCGGTGTCGTGGCGGGGCTGGGCCGGGCGGGCGCGGTGTGCGCTGTGTGAGGGGGCCCGGGCGCGTACGGGCCGGGTGCGGGCTTCTTCGTCGCCGCCGGCGCCGTCAGCTGTGCGGTACTCGCCGCCGCGGTGGGCGCGCGGCCGGAGTTGGCGGTGTGGCTGCTGCTCGTGCCGTTCGGGCTGCTGCTCGCCGCCGTGGACCGGCGGGCCCGCCGGCTGCCGGACGTACTGACCCTGCCGCTGGCCGTAACCACCGCCGCGCTGCTCGGCGTTGCCGCCCTGCTGCCGGGCGCGGGCGGCAGTTGGGTACGGGCGCTGCTGGGCGGACTCGCCCTCGCGGGTGCCTACTTCGTGCTGTTCCTGGTGCATCCGCGCGGACTCGGCTTCGGCGACGTCAAGTTGGCGCTCACGCTGGGCGTCGCTCTTGCGTGGTACGGCTGGGGGTCCCTCTTCGCGGGTGCCTTCCTCGGTTTCCTGCTCCTGGCCGGCTACGGGGGTGCGCTGATGGTGGCCGGACGGGCGAGCCGCAAGACGGCCATACCCTTCGGTCCCTTCATGGTGCTGGGCGCCGCGCTGGGCGTACTGCTCGGCGGGGCCGGCACCTGAGCGGGGGAGTCCGCGCCGTGAGGCCGACACGGCGGCCTCACGGCTGGTCCCGGACGGGCTCCCCGCGAGGGTCTATGGTGGAAACCCCCCCTCGGGCCGGTCCGAACC
>NZ_JBOHCV010000246.1:0-22249 GCF_050698815.1 Streptomyces sp. | reverse complement strand
GCCGCGGACGGCAACGCCTACCGCGTCACGGTCGAGTTCCGCGATGTCCTCGACCTGGTGCCGCAGTCGGCCGTCAAGGTCAACAACGTCACCGTGGGGGCTGTCGAGAAGGTGGAACTGCGCGGCTGGCGCGCCCGGGTGCGGCTGCGTATCGACGACTCGACGAAACTGCCGGCGAACGCGGTCGCCGATCTGCGCCAGACCAGCATTCTCGGCGAGAAGTACGTCTCGCTCGCCAAGCCGACAGATGTGACCCCGGCGGGGACGCTCGCCGACGGCGCCAGGATCCCGCTGTCCCGCAGCAACCGCAACGCGGAGATCGAAGAGGTGCTCTCCGCGTTGTCGGCGCTGCTCAACGGCGGCGGGGTGGCTCAGCTCCACACGATCACCAAGGAGCTCAATCACACGCTCGAGGGCCGTGAGGACCGGGTCAAGTCGCTGCTCTCGCAGCTGGACACCTTCATCGGCGGCCTCGACAAGCAGCGCTCCGGGATCGTACGGGCGATGAAGGGGATCGACCGGCTCGCCAAGAGGCTCGCCAAGCAGCGCAAGACCGTCGAGAACGCGGTCGACACCATGCCGCCCGCCCTGAAGGTCCTTGCCGACCAGCGCCGGGATCTCACCGCGATGCTGAAGTCGCTGAACAAGCTCGGCAAAGTCGGCAGCAAGGTCGTCAACGCATCGCGGGAGGACTTCGTCGCCAACCTGAAGAACCTCCAGCCCATCCTGGGCCGGCTGAACGAGGCAGGGGACGACCTGCCCAACGCGCTTGAACTGATGACCACTTATCCCTTCCCGCGCAATGTCACCGATGCCATCAAGGGCGACTACGTCAATCTGAAGGTCACCGCGGACCTGGATGCCAACAGCCTCTACCGCAACGTCGGCCCCGAAAAGCCGAAGCCCGGGAAGCCGGGCCCGGACCTTCCCGATATCCCCGACATCCCCGGGGTCCCGGACCCCGAGCTGCCGGACGTGCCCGACCTGCCGGACACGGGGGAGCCGTGCGTACCGGGCCTCAACTGCGCCAAGGACCGGGACGAGGGCGGCTCGTCCGGAGGTTCGGGAGGGTCCGGAGGGTCGGGTGGCGGTGGCACGCTCTGCCCGCCCGTGTGCACCAGCAGTCACGCGTCGTACACCGGCGACGGCCAAGGCGGCGAAAGCAGCGGCGGCTCCGCTTTCGGGCCCGGTGTCGACATCGCTCTCGCTGAGCTCATGACGAGGGGAATGCAGCCATGATCTCCCGGATGGTCAAGGTTCAGCTGATGGCCTTCGGCGTCGTCACCGCGGTAGGTGTGTCCTATGTCGGTGTCCAGTACACCGGTCTGACGGATCGCATCCTGGACCGCGGGTACGCCGTGCAGGCCGAATTCGCCGACTCCGGGGGCATCTTCTCCGGTGCCGAAGTGACGTACCGAGGAGTGCCGGTGGGCCGGGTCGGTGACCTGAGCCTTACCGGTGGCGGCGTTTCGGCGGCCCTGGACATCAAGGACGGCCGGCGCATCCCGTCCGACACCCTGGCCGTGGTGGCGACCCGCTCGGCGGTCGGGGAGCAGTACGTCGATCTTCAGCCCCGCACCACGAGTGGCCCCTACCTGCGGGAGGGCAGCACCATCGAGCGCCGCGACACCCGCACCCCGCTGCCGACGACGAAGATGGTGTCCAGCCTCGACCGGCTGGTCGGCTCCGTGCCCAAGAAGGACCTGAAGACGACCGTCGACGAGCTGGGCGACGCGTTCGCCGGCACCGGCCCGGAGCTGACCCGGCTGGTCGACTCGGGCAACGCCCTGGTGACGTCGGCGAGCGACTCGCTGCCGCAGACCATCTCGTTGATCAAGGACTCCCAGAAGGTACTCAAGACACAGTCCGACAAGGGCTCGGCGATCAAGTCGTTCTCCCGCGACCTGTCGGCGATCAGCGGGCAGCTCAAGAAGAGCGACGGCGACATCCGCAGGCTCATCGACGGCGGGGCTTCCGCCGCACCCGAGCTGGACGGGCTGCTGAAGGCCAATCGCTCGGCTGTGCCCCTCCTGCTGGGAAACCTGATCAGTGGGGGCCAGATCACCAAGGCCAGGCTTCCCGGTGTGGAACAGGCCCTGGTCACCTTCCCGGCGGCCGTCGCCGGCAGTTTCACCGTGCTGCCGGGAGACGGGACCGCCCACTTCGGCATGGTGGTCAACGCCGACGATCCGCCGTCGTGCCGGCAGGGCTACGACACCCAGCGGCGTGATCCCCAGGAGACCCGGGAGCGGGAGGCGAACACCAAGGCCCGCTGCACGGCCCCGCGAGGCGGCAAGATCTCGGTCCGGGGTGCGCAGAACGCTCCGCGGGGCGAGCGGACCGAGGGACCGGGGGGAGCGGACAAAGCCTCGTATCTCTCGCCCTACGACCCGGCCACCGGCATCGCCGACGGTCCGGACGGAACGCCCGTCGAGATCGGCTCGACGGGCGGGGAACAGATCGTGTTCGGAAAGGAGTCATGGCGATGGCTGCTCGTTGGACCCATGGCATGACCGTTCCGCTTCGGGCGCTCGCCCGGGTGGCGGGTCCGTTGCGTCGTCTCTGGGCGGGAGCGGTGAGCTCGGCACGCCACGGCAGGGCGCTGCTCGGGGGACTCGCCGTCGCGGTCGCCCTGCTGCTGGCCTCGTCCGGCTACCTCGCCGTGCAGAGCTACCAACAGGGTCAGGAGGAGCAGCGCCGTCAGGACATCCTGGCATCGGCCCGGCAGACGGCGCTGAACTTCACGTCGCTCGACTACCGGCGCTACGACCGGGACAGCAAGAACGTACTGAAGGGCGCCACGGGCGACTTCAAGCGTCAGTTCACGGGGCAGACCAAGGAACTGACGAAACTGGTCGCCGCCAACAAGTCGGTCTCCCAGGGACGGGTGATCGAGGCGGGGATCGCCAGGGCCGACGAGCGGTCCGCCCGGGTGCTGATCGTGGCCGACAGCAAGGTGACCAACACCGCTGTCAAAAAGGGCCAGGCCCGCAACTACCGGCTGCAGCTCGACCTCGTGCTCGAGCGTGGGAAATGGATGACCTCCGATGTCGAATTCGTCGGCTGATCCCCGCACGTCCATGGGCACGCGGCCCGCAACCCGTCACGCAAGTCAGGGAGAGTCATCGTGGTGAATCCGACGGTTCGAGGACGTGGGGGCACGGGTAGCGGGTCCCGGCCGCGCTCTGTGGCGGTGGCCGCCCGAGCTGCGGCCAAGCGGGTCGAGAAGGCACAGGAGCCGGACGCGGCCGAAGCCGATGAGGCGAGGGCAACCGGGACCGGCAAGGGCAAGAGCACCGACAAGGGCAAGAGCACCGACGAGGAGAAGAGCACCGGCAAGGCGAAGGGCACCGGCAAGGCGAAGGGCACCGGCAAGGGGAAGAGCACCGACAAGGAGAAGGGTGCCGCTGAGAAGGAGCCGGTGGGAACATCGACAGCCGCGAAGCGGTCGCCCGCACGATCCGGAACTCTCGGCGCCGTACTCGCGGTCCTCGTCGTGGTGGGTCTGGTCGCTACCGTGTTGCTCGGGCTGCAGTACCTCGATGGCGAGAAGGCCCGGCAGGCGCGAACCGGTGCCCTGGCTACGGCCAAAAAAGCCGCACCGGTGATCCTGTCGTACGACCACCGGCACCTGGACAAGGACTTCGCGGCAGCGAGCGGCCACCTCACCGGTTCCTTCCGGGACAAGTACCGGAAGACGACATCGACCGTGGTCATGCCGACGGCGAAGAAATACCGGGGTGTCGTCAAGGCAACGGTGGCGAAGCCGCCGTCCGGTAAGGCTCCGGCGGCATCCGTGGTGTCCGCCTCGCCGGACCGGGCCGTCGTCCTGCTGTTCATGAACCAGGTGTCGAAGAGCACTCAGGTCTCGGGCCCGCGGGTCGATCTCAACCGGGTGCGGATGACCCTCGTCCGGGTTTCGGACAGCTGGAAAGTGAGTGCTGTCGACGCGCTGTAGCAGGTGGTTCGCGCCGCCCCGCCATCGGTTGCGGCCTTGACTCACGGGCCGTCCGTCGCCGGCCGGCGGGTGTCCGCCGCGGCCGGAGTCCCCGGATCCGGACTCCCCAGGTAGTGGAATCCCGGCCGGGGGTGCATGAGGAAGTCGTGGTGGGAGATGTTCCAGGCGTACGCGCCCGCCAGCGCGAACAGCACGCGGTCCCCCGCCCGTATCCCCGCCGCCGGGACCGCGCGGGAGAGGACGTCCTTGGGGGTGCACAGCTGACCGGTGAAGGTGACCCGGTCCTGGTGTGCCTCGGCGCGCGGCCAGGGATGGGGCCAGGGGTGGGGCACCGGAAGCACGGTGCAGGGCTGGTCGTGGCCCTTGGCCGCCGGCGTGCGCAGGTGGTGCGTGCCGCCCCGCAGGACCGCGAACTCCTCGCCGTGGCTGGGCTTCACGTCCAGCACTTCGGTGGCGTACCAGCCGCAGTACGCGGTGAGGGCGCGGCCCGGCTCGATGCGGAGGACGAGGCCGGGGTAGGCGTCGGCGAGACGTCCGAGGCCCTCGCCGTACGCCGTCCAGTCGAAGCGGGTGTCCGGGAACGCGTAGTCGACGGCCATGCCGCCGCCCACGTTCACCTCTGTGAGAGGGACCGCGTGGCGTTCGGCCAGCGTGCGGGACCACGTCACGACCGACTTGGCGACCGCGAGCAGTTCCGGTGCGTCCAGGCCACTGGCCAGATGGGCGTGTACGCCGCGCAACTCCAGGTGCGGGTAGGTGCCGTCGGTGAGGAGGCCGACGACGGCGTCCGCCTGGGTGGGGTCGAGGCCGAAGGGGGCCGGACGGCCCCCCATGGCGAGGGAGCTGCCCGCAAGGGAGCCCGCGGACAGCGGGAGGTTGAAGCGGAGGAGGACCGCGACGGGTGCTTCCCGTGCCGTGTTCGCGGCCAGTTCGGCCAGCATGTGGAGTTCGTAGGCACTCTCCACGTGGAAGCGCTCCACGCCCCGGTCCAGAGCCGCCGCGATCTCGGCAGGGGTCTTGCCCGGGCCGCCGAAGGCCAGCGGACGGCCGGGAACGGCCTTGCCGACGTGGGCCAGTTCGCCACCCGAGGAGACTTCGTAGCCGTCCACGTACGGGCCGAGAGCCGCGAGGATCTCCGGCTCCGGATTGGCCTTGGCGGCGTAGTAGAACTCGACGCGTTCCGGCAGCGCCGCCCGTACGTGAGCGGCGTGGTCGCGGAGCGCCGACAGGTCGTAGAGGAAGGCCGGCAGCTCGTCGGAGTCGAGGGAGAGGGCACGGTCGCGGACCTGGCGGGTAGCCGGCGCGGGTGCTGCGGGGTTGGTCATCGGGCAGTGCTCCAAGGCTCGTTGGTGCGGGAGGCTCCGGTCAGCACCTGCTCGGCGAGGGGAATGGGGGAGGGGAGGCGCACGTACCCGGCTTCACGGTCGGCCTTCCGCTCCCAGCGGGTAAGCAGGTTCGCCTTGGCGGGCAGCGGTACGCCGGCCAGGAGGGCACTGAGCCGGGGCGGGCAGCCGTGCTCGTCGGCGTACTCCTGGATCGTGGCGCGGACCTGCCCCCACAGAGCGGCCTCGGTCTCCGGATGGAGGTCGGCGAGGGCGGCGAGCAGCTCGGCCACGTGGTTGACCAGCAGGCAGTAGACGACGCGGTCCCAGCCGCGCTGCGCGTCGTAGGTCATCGGCTCGGCGACCTCGGACGGCAGCGAGGCGAGGGTGCGGGCGTGGTGTTCGGGGATGAGCTTGGTGCCTTCCAGATCGCGGAAGAGCACCTGGGCGGGCATGCCGTCGCCGTCGACGCAGATCAGGACGTTCTGCAGATGCGGCTCCAGTACGACGCCGTGGTCGAAGTAGGCGGCGAGGACCGGCGGCAGGAGCAGTTCGAGGTAGGCCGCCCACCAGTCGAGGGCGGTCCGGGGGCCCGCCCCGTCCAGCAGAGCGGAGATGTGGCCGGGGCCGGTCGGGTACTCGTCGGCGACGGCGGCCGCGAGCAGCGGGGTGGTACCGGGCAGCAGGCTGTTCGCGAGGCCCTCGCGGACGATGACCCCGAAGCCTTCGAACAGTGCCAGGTCCGGGGCTCCTCCGCCGGGGCCGGAGCCGGGGCCGGGGAGCGCGAGGGTGCGGTAGGCGGGCTCCCGGAGCACGCCGCTGCCCGGAAAGCGGGCGGCCAGATCGGCCAGCACGGGCCCCAGCAGCCGGGTCAGGGCGACCGCTCCCGAGAGCTCGTAACGGGAGTTCTTCCGCAGGCAGTTGGTGATCCGGACGTTCAGGCTGAACTTCAGGAAGGTGGTGCCGTCGTAGAGCGTGCGCACGGAGGCGGTGGCGGCGAAGGGCGAGGTGCCGGGGCCCAGGTCGAGGATGTCGCCCCGGTCGAGGGCTTCCCGCAGGGCCGGGTGCTCGCCCAGCAGCTCGTACTGCCAGGGGTGCGCGGGCAGCAGCCGGTAGCCGGCGGGGAGGTCCGGGTGGAGCCGGTCCAGCGGGGCGGTGCCGCCGGCCTCCACGGACTCCTCGGCGATGAGGTGTTCGCGTACGGCGAGCAGGCGCAGCGGGAAGGCGGCCCCGGCCTCGGGCGCGTACGACGTCCAGGACGCCGGGTCGCCGGTACGGGCCTTCGGGGTCGGATGGAAGCGGTGGCCGAACAGCAGCGACTGCTCGGAGGCCAGATACCGGGTGAGGGGGTCAAGGGGTTCGAGGGGGGCGAGCGGCGCCAGGGCGCCGGGGCGGGCGCTGCGCATGGCGAGTGCGGCGGAGACTCCCTGGTGGCTGGAGATGATCTGGTCCAGGAACTCCTCGTTGCGCACCCCCGTGCGGAGCGACAGTTCGGCGCTCGTGTACTCCGCCACCCGGCGCCAGCCGACCTCGGTCCACTCCCCGCCCCGCTGCTCGGTGACCGGACCGGTGAACCGGTGTGCGCCGAACAGGGACGTGCGGCGCAGCGCGACCCGCAGCAGCACTCCGCGGCGCGGGAGCCGCAGGAGCAGGTGGTCGTCGATGACGGCCGTCTGGTGCTCGGGGCCCGACACCTCGCGCAGCAGGCAGTTGAGGAGGGTGTGCGTCACGGCCTCGTCGGCGGTGGGCAGTCCGGTGGGGGCGGCGGAACGAGGGGCGGTGCCGAGGGAATCGGACAGTGACATCAACGGCTCCAACGGGTGCGGGGCGAGCGACGGACCAGAGCGGGGAGGGTGGCGGCGAGGACGGTCACCAATGCGACGGCGGTGCCGGTGAGCACCGGCGCGGTGGGGCCGAACCAGCTGTTGCCCAGTGCGGCGGCCACGCCGGCGGCGACCGCGCCGCCCTTGGAGACGAACTCGAGCGAGCCGAACATCCCACCGGGCGAACGGCCCTTGGCGCAGTCGGCGGCGAGCACCGACAGGCCCACGAGGCCGAGCGTCAGCCCGGCGCCGAGCAGCAGCCGTACGGCGGCGAAGGCGGCAAGCGAGTCGGCTACGCCGTGCCCCGCCAGGCCGAGCGCGACCAGGCCGAAGCCGAGCGCGATCCCGGCCCTCGGGCGGCGGTGAAAGACGGCGTGCATCGCCATCGCGGACACCAGGTAGCACACGTGCGGCAGGGCGAAGAGCACGCCGGAGACCGCCGGGGACGTCTCCGGTATGCGGTCCTCGATGAGCGAGATCAGATAGGGGAAGGAGATGACGGTCGAGAAGACGAAGGCGAACTCGTAGGCGTACAGCATGCGCAGCGGCGTGCGGGGCCCGTCCGCCGGCACTGCCGGGCAGCCGGCCTGTGCGGCGGTGTGGGTGTCGGCGTGTGGGGCGGTCTGTGTGACGGCCTGTGTGGCGCCGGGTTGTTGGGCTGCGGGCCTGCGGGGTTCCGGCAGCATGCTGAGCATCAGCGCCGCCGACAGCGGCAGCAGGGCGAGCAGCGCGTACTGGCGGTGCGGCGAGAGCCAGGGCGACAGCGAGCCGACGACGATCGGGGCGAGGACCAGAGCCGCGCGGGCGCTGCCCTGCATGAGCGTGAGCGCCTTGGACAGGCCCGGGCCGTCCAGCGCGGCGGCCAGGTAGCCGTTGGACGCGGAGAAGGTGCCGCCGAGTATGCCCTGCAGCACCAGCGCGGCCGTGAAGGTGGCGACGGAGTCGGCCCACCCGGCGAGCAGGAACGATACGGCCAGGCCCAGTTGGGCACGGAGCAGCAGCCTCTTGCGGCCGAAGCGGTCGGCCAGCCTGCCCCACAGCGGGGCGCCGAGGGCGCCGAAGACGGTGGGGACGACGTACAGCAGCCCGGCCCAGCGCGCGGTCCGGTCGCCGAGCTCCGGCAGGATCTCGGTGAGGAACGGCGGCAGGCCGAGGGCGGCGAAGGACGCCACGAAGTAGCAGGCGGCAACGGCATGGACCTGGCGGCGGCCGAAGTCCGGTGCGGTGCCGGTATCGCCGGCCCTGCGTCGGAGGTCGGGCGGTGCGGTGGTCATGGCGGGTCACGCTCCCCGCAGGTAGTTGGGGCCGTCGGTGTAGTGCTTGTTGATGTCGGCCGCACCGGAGCGCTCCTTGCTGAGCAGGGTGCCCGCGGTCACCATCGCCTTGACCGGCAGCCGTGGAGCGTCCAGGACGTGCTCGCGCAGGATCGCGCCGGGCTCGCCCGGGCGGGTGCCGAGCCGCTCGACGGACTCGGCGAGCCGGTCCCGTATGAGCCGCAGCAGCCGGTCCAGGGGGGCGCGGCCGTGCCGGGCGAGCCCGAAGGCGTACGCGCCCGCGCACAGATGGACGGTGATGGTGGCGAACAGGTCGATGACCGGCCTCTCGTCCCTCTCGTCCGCGCCGAAGATCCGGGCGTCGGCGAAGTCGGCGGGGCGGGGCGCGTCGCCTCCGAGCGCGTCCATGAGGCGGCCGGAGCTGACGCGCAGCCCGTCGTTGTCCTTGAACAGCAGCCGCAGGCGGGTACGGCCGTGGTGCCGGTCCAGCACCACGGAGACGTTCTGCTGGTGGGACTCCAGCGCGATGCCGTAGCCGAAGAGCGTGGTCTGCCAGTCGAAGAGCAGGGTGAGGCAGGCGTCGAGCAGGGTGACCGGGTCGGCGTCGTAGAAGCGTTCCGCGAGGTGGTCGATCAGGAGCCTGCCGCCGGGCGCCTCGCTCAGCAGCGCGGCCATGGGCAGGACGACCGAGTCCTCGAGTCCGGCCGGGTAGCGGCGGCACAGGACGGCGAGCAACTCGTGTCCGGCGTGGGCGTAGTGGGTCTCGTCCGCGAGCAGCACCCGGTTCCCCCACCGCGGTTCGCGGGCGATCACCGTCTCCAGCAGGCGCTGGCCGGCGGCGCCGTCGACGAGCGTGCCGGGCTTGATGGTGCGCCGGTTGCGCAGGCCCAGAGTGGCGGTGGCGAGTGGCAGCTTCAGGTGCAGGGTGGGGTCCGCGGCGAGGGCGACGCTGCGCATCGACAGGGTCGGTACGGCCTCCAGGTGCGGCCGGGGGGCGAGAACCGCGTCGTCGGCGAGACCGGCGGCCCGCAGTGCGTCGTGCAGCGGATCGTGCAGCGGGTCGCCGAGGTTCAACGGGTGTACGGGGAAGGCGAAGTGGGTGCCTTCGAGCCGGGGGAGGCCGAGGTCCGCGGGCGTGGGCCAGCAGTCGGGGGCGGGCGCCCACTCGCCCCGCACGGTGACCGCCTCCTTCGGCAGGGCGAGCCAGCGCAGTGCGAAGCGCGGGTGGAACTCGGGTGCGTAGGCCCGTAGTTGCCGCTCATCGAGGCCGGAGCGGCCGCGGGAGGTCGGGTAGACGGGGTGGTCGAGGTGGGCGGCGAGGGTGTCGTGGGCGAGCCCGGCGCTGAGCCCGGTCCACTCGGCGGGGTCCGCGCCGTATCGCGCGGTCAGCCGGCCGGCGACCTCGTCGTGGACGTCGGCGTGCAGCCGCACGGTCTCGAGAGTCTGCCGGCACTCCTCGGCGAAGGCGTCGAACCCGCCCCGGTCGGCGGGATCGGCGAGGGCGCGGAGCGCGCCGATGATCTCGTGGACCGTGGTCAGTTCGGCGCCACCCGGCAGTCCGTCGCCGCCGGGTTCCCGCACGAGGAGGGGCAGCCGTGCGGCGTACGCGCTCTGGAAGCCGTCCTCGGTGACGGGAAGCAGCAGGGCGCCGGCGTCCATGGGGGCGAGCCGTAGCCATGGGCCGTCCGGCCGCTCCACGAGGGTGCTGCGCGTGCGCAGGCCGACGACGTCCTCCCGCAGCAGCGCGCTCAGCACGCGCAGGATCAGCTCCGCGGCGGCCGGGTCCGCGGCGGCTCGGTCCGAGGCCCTCGTGCCCCCGGCGGTGCGGGTGGTCGTGGCTGTCACGGCTGGATCTCCCAGCGCCGGCCGGCGAGGAAATCCGTCACGGCCCGGTCGACCGTGCCCTGGTCGGGGCCGGTGGCCCGCAGCGCTCCGAGGTAGTCGCGGTTGGTGTGGTAAAGCTCGTGCCGTTCCCCCACCTCGCGCAGCGGCCGGTACGTCAACGTCACACCCTCCACCAGCAGATCGGCCGCGGCGGGGGCGGCGGTCAGCGTCCCGGCGCGGTCGGCGCACGGGTACTCGAGCCGGGCGGCCCCGTCGGTCCGGGCGCCCAGGTCCGCCGGCAGCGGCTCGCCCAGGTGGGTGAGGAGAATGTGCTCGAAGAGCGGGATGTCCAGCAGCTGTGCGAGCAGCAGGTCGCACTGGTCGCCGATGGCGCGGTAGTTCACCTCGATGATCCGCGCACGTCCCTCGTGCACCACGAACTCGGTGTGGCTGGCGCCGAAGCCGACGCCGAGCGCGTCCAGTTGGGCCAGGACCTGGGTGAGGAGCTCCGCCGGGTGACCCGGGACGAAGGTGAGGGCCTCCTCGATGAAGTAGGGGGGCGGGGAGACACGGGTGTGGAAGCCTCCCAGCAGGTGGCGCGTACGGCCGTCGCCGAGGGTCTCCAGGGTGTACAGCTCGCCGGTCAGGTACTCCTCGACCACCAGGGCCGCGCCGGGACGTCGCGACTGGATCTCCTTGCAGCGCAGCACCAGCTCCGCGGGCCCTTCGGCCAGCACCACGTCCTCACTGGCCACGCCTTCGCGTGGTTTGACCACGCACGGGTAGGGCACGCCGGGGCCGGCGAGCTCCGCCGGGTCCTGCCCGGCGGCGAGTTCGGCCGACCAGACGGTGGCGGCACCCGTGGCGGCACCGGTGGCGGCCAGGTGCCGGCGCATCTCGGCCTTGTCCTTCGCGCGTAGCGCGGCCTGCCAGCTTTTGGCCGGAAGACCGAAGTAGTCGGCGGCCAGGGCTGCTTGGGTCTGCAGGTGGTCGCTGTTGGTGAAGACCGCGTCGGCGGGGCCGTGGGTCGCGTGGGTCGCGATCCGGGTGATGACGGCGCGGAAGTCGCGGACGTCGCAGTCCAGGATCTCGGTCTCCGGGTAGGTGCGCCGGTGGGCCTCGGGCTGGTCGGTGAGCACGGTGACGTCGATGCCGAGCCGGGCGGCGGCGGGGAGGAATCCTTCGGTGACCGAGTCGGTGGGGTTGAGGGCGAGCAGATACATCCGCATGGGCGGAAAGCCCTTCCGATTCGAGGAGTTGACGGGAGGCGGTGCGGGGCGCGTATGCCGGGCCGCGACGGCCGGGGCGGGCCGCCCGGGGGCAGCGACCCGCCCGCCTCCGTCAGGGGTTACTTCTTCGGGAGTTCGACGCCGGTGGACTCGGCCACGTCGACGAGCATGTGCTGCGCGGCCTGGAGGCCGATGCCGGACATCCAGGTCTCGTCCGGAACCTCGAAGACCTTGTCGTCCTTGACGGCCTTCAGGTCCTTCCAGACCGGGTTGGACGTGACGTCCTTCTTCTTGGTCTTCTTCGGGTCGTCGGCGACGGTGACGAAGATCAGGTCGGCCTCGGCCTGTCGATCTGCTCCGGGCTGACGTCGAGCATCGTCATCTCCGGGTCGTCGGAGATCTGCGACTTCGGGCGCTCCAGGCCGATGTCGTTCAGCACGACACCGCTGTAGGCGTTGCTCTGGTACAGGCGGGTCGGGCCGGCCACGAAGCGGACGACCGAGGCGGACGGCGCCTTGCCGTCGTACTTCTTCTTGATGACCTTACCGAGGGCCTCGGCGCGCTTCTCATAGCTCGTCAGCGCGTCCTTGGCCTGCTTGTCCCGGCCCAGGGACTTGGCGTGGACCGCCAGGTTCTCCTTCCAGGGGCCGCCGGTGGTCTCCGTGAAGACGGTGGGGGCGATGCCGGAGAGCTTGTCGTAGAGCTTCTCGTGCCGGATCTTGGAGGAGAGGATCAGGTCGGGCTTGAGGGAGGCGATCGACTCGAGGTTCGGCTCCAGCAGCGGGCCGACGTCCTTGACGCCGCCGATCTTGCCCTTGAGGTAGTTGGGGAAGCCGCCCTCGGTCTTCATGTGAGGGGAGACCGCGCCGACCGGCTTGACGCCGAGACCGGTGACGTCGTCCAGCTCTCCGGTGTCGAGCACGACGACCCGCTTGGGCTTCGCGGGGATCTTGGTGCTGCCCATCGCGTGCTTGACGGTGCGCGGGAAGTCGCCGGCGGCCGCCCCCGCCTCGGCCTTGTTCTCGCCGCCGTCGTCGGCGGACTGCCCGCCGCACCCGGCGAGTGCCGAGGTGCCGACGACGACGGCCAGCAGTGCGGCGCTCAGCCGGCCGGATCCGCGCAGGGTTGCTCTGATGGACATAGGGGTCCTTTTCCTCGCTGTGAGCGGGTTGGTTGATCGGTTGTCACGCAGGCGTGGGGGGTGACAGGGAGTCAGGCAGGGACAGCGGCGGTGTGCCGGGCCGTTCTGCCTTTCGGAATGACCAGCGGGGTGCCGGTCTCCGGGTCGGGGATCACCCGGCAGTCCACGTCGAACACGGACTTGACCAGCTCCGCGTCGAGCACCTCGGCCGGTGCGCCGGCCGCGGCCAGGCCGCCCTCCTTCAGCACCACGAGGTGTTCCGCGTAACGGGCGGCCTGTCCGAGGTCGTGCAGCACCATCACCACGGTGCGGCCCGCCTCGGAGTGCACTCCGGCGACCAGGTCGAGGACATCGAGCTGGTGCCGTAGATCGAGAAAGGTCGTCGGTTCGTCGAGCAGCAGCAGGTCGGTGTCCTGGGCGAGGGCCAGTGCGATCCAGGCGCGCTGCCGCTGACCGCCGGAGAGCCGGTCCACCGGCTGGTCGCGCAGCTGTGTGGTGCCGGTCCGCTCCAACGCCGCTTCCACGGCGGTCTGGTCGGCGGCCGACCAGGGGCTGAGCAGCCGCTGATGGGGGTAGCGGCCGAGCCGTACCAGCGCCTCGACGGTGATCGCCTCGGGGGTGACCGGCTGCTGCGGCAGCAGGCCCATCCGGCGGGCCAGGGAGCGGGCGGACATCCGGTGAATGTCGGTGCCGTCCAGAGTCACGGTGCCGGCGGCGGGAGCGAGCAGCCGGGTCAGGCCGCGCAGCAGGGTGGACTTGCCGCAGGCGTTCGGGCCGACGATGGCGGTGACCGCTCCGCCCGGGAGCACCAGGTCGAGCCCGTCGACGACGACCCGGTCGCCGTAGCGCAGGTCGAGGCCGCGCGTGGACAGCTCGTTCGGCTGCTTCGAGGTCATACGGAGCTCCTCTTGACGGGCATGGCCTGACGGATCATCAGCACGAGCAGCCAGGGGGCGCCGAGCGTGGCGGTGACCACCCCGACCGGCAGCCCCTGGACCGGGAGCAGGTGCTGCACCAGCAGGTCGGAGGCGATCAGCAGTACGGCGCCTGCCAGACCGGTGAGCGCGAGCGTCCCGAGGGTGGGCGGGCCGGCGAGGAACCGCACCACGTGCGGCACGGCGAGCGCCACGAAAGCGACCGGGCCGGTGAGCGCGGCGGCCAGGGAGGCCAGCGCGATGGCGGTGAGGAGGAGTTGGAGGCGCGCGGCGGAGACGCGCACGCCGAGCGCGCCCGCCGAGTCGTCGCCCAGGTCCAGTACGGCCAGCCGTTTGTGCAGGAGGAAGGCGGCGGCCAGCGCCACGGCCATCGCCGCGGCGGCCCCCCACACCTCGGTCCAGGCACGGCCGTACAGCGAGCCGGTGGTCCACTGCAGTGCCGCGCCGGCCAGCTCGGCCGGGAAGCGTACGACCATGAGGTTCACGGCCGCGGCCAGGCCGGCCTGGACGGCCAGTCCCACCAGGACGAGGCGGGTCACGGCCAGTCCGGAACGCCAGGCGAACACCCCCAGCAGCAGCGCCGCGAGCATGCCGCCGCTCAGCGCGCCCAGCGGGATGAGCGACTGCGAGGCACCGACGGCCAGCAGCACCACCGAGCCGAAGGAGGCGCCTCCGGTGATGCCCATGACGTCCGGCGAGGCGAGCGGGTTGCGGAACAACCGCTGCAGCAGGGTGCCCGCGACGGCGAGACCGGCTCCGGCGATGAGCGCCGCCGCCGTCCGGGGCGCCCGGAACTCCTGGACGACCAGCACGTCACCCGGGTCGCCGAGTCCGATCAGCCCGCGGAGTGCGACGGACGGAGCCATCGGCAGCTCGCCGGTGGTGAGGGAGACGGTGGCGAGGAGGAAGAGCACGGCGGCGGCGCAACAGCTGAGCAGCACGGTGCGGCGGCGTTGCCGGGCGCGCAGGCGGTGGGGCGGTGGGGGAGCGGCCGGCCCTGTCCGCGCTGTCCGCGCGGTCTTCCCCGCCTTGCCTGCAGCTACGGTCCGTACCCGTACGTCGTCGGTCATCGGGCCACCTTCCGGGCGAGCAGGGCCAGTAGCGGCGCGCCGAGGAAGGCGGTGACGATGCCCACCTCGAGTTCGGACGGGCGTACGACGAGCCGCCCGAGGACGTCGGCGGCGAGCAGCAGCAGCGGGCCCGCGATCAGGCACCCGGGCACCAGCAGCCGGTGGTCACCGCCGAGGAGCGGGCGGATCAGGTGCGGTGCCGCGAGACCGATGAAGGCGACGGGTCCGGCGACGGCGACCGCGGAGCCGGCGAGCAGGACGACGGCGAGACCGCCGGCCAGCCGGATGCGGGCCACCGGGACACCGAGCGCCTGGGCCGAATCGTCGCCGAGTGCGAGGGCGTTGAGCGCGGGGCTGATGGCCAGCGCGGCGACGAGGCCGATGACGATCATGGGCAGCACCGGCCAGAGCACGTCGAGCGTGCGTCCGGAGAGCGAACCGGCCAGCCAGAAGCGGGCCTCGTCCAGGGTGCGCTTGCTGGCGAGCATCACGGCCGAGGTCCAGGACAGCAGGACGAGTTGGAGCACGGTGCCGCCCAGCGCGAGGCGTACGGGGTCGATGTCCCCGGCCCGCCGGGCGAGCGCCTGGGCGAACAGCGCCGCCCCCGCGGCGCCGGCGAACGCGAACCACAAGTACTCGACGGGGCGGGTGAGTTGGAACACGTAGATGGCGGTGACGACGGCGAAACCGGCGCCCGCGTTGATGCCGAGCGTGGTCGGGGAGGCGAGTGCGTTACGGGTGATCCCCTGGGCGACCGCCCCGGCGACGCCGAGCGCGGCGCCGACCGCGAGGCCGACGACGGTGCGCGGCAGCCGGAGTCCGGTGACCGCGATGGCGTCGCGTCCGTGGCCGTCGCCGAAGAGGGCGTCGGCCACCGTGGACAGCGGCACCGAGCGCGCCCCGAGGGCGAGACTCAGCGCGGCGCAGAGCGCGAGGCCGGCGATCCCGATGACGAACAGAGGGATGCGCCGGGCGGACAGAGAGGGTGCGCCGCTGAGTGCAGCCCGTTCGTTCGTGGACACGGACAGCGAGTTTAGGTTAGGCATGCCTAAGTTGCAACCCGGCCGGGTGCTTCCCGCGGCGAACGCCACCCCGTGATCGACTCTAGCCGATCACGCATCTAAGGTGAGCCTTGCCTTTCCCCGTCCCCTGCTCACCTCCTTGCCCAAGTCACCGCCCGCCTATTCCGATCCGCTCGTGAAGGAGTGCCGATGACCATGCCCCCGATGGCCCCGGCGCGGCTTCCGGCAGCCGGTCCCGCCGTGAGCGCCTCCGGTCTGCTCGCCGGCACCTACCGCCGCCTCGCCGCCCTGTGCGCGGCGCTGAACGTACGCGCGGTGGCCCCGGACCCGACGCCCGGTGAGGTGACCGCAGGATCCCAAGGGTGGCTTCGGGGAACGGAATTGGCGGAGGACCCGGAGGCGCTCGACGCCTTCGTCGACGCCGAGGTCGCCCGTATCCTCCGGGACCAGCACGGTCACACCGCCCGCAGGGACGTCGCCGCCTCCCGCGCGCTGCACGCCTACGTATGGTCCGTCAGCTTGCTGATGAGCGGCACCTGGTACCTGGAGCGCCGGGTGCCGCGGATCCGCCCGCAGGACCTGCGACTGGCCCCGGAACCGGGCACGTTCGAGGTCGTCCCCGGTTCCGGCTTCGCCTGCCTGCCGGACGACCCCGCGGCGACCCGGGTTCCCGGCGCCCGGGTGCTCGGCGACGAGGAGGCGCTGCGCGCCGAACTGCGGGCCTCGGTCGCCGACCACGTACGCCCGCTCCTGACCGCCATCGGCCCGCACGCGCGGCGCGGGCGACGCGCCTTGTGGGGGATGGTCGCCGACGACCTGATCTCCGGCATCTGGTATCTCGGGCGCATGCTCGGCCAGGAGGAGCGGGCCGTCCGGGCCGCCACCGAACTGCTGCCCAGCGGCATCCCGCCCTTTCCCGGCGGCGCCGCCTTCCGGCGGCTGGAGGGCCGCGGCGGAGAGCAGCACCCGACCCGTACCCGGCTCGGCTGCTGCCTCTACTACACGATCCGCCCCGCCGAAGCGTGCATCACCTGCCCCCGGACCTGCGACGCCGAGCGCCTCTCCAGACTGGAGCCCGCCCCGCCCGCCTGAGGTGGACACCGTGGTGTCCGGCGGGCGGGCAGGGTCACGGTGATCACAGACGCGGGTCGACCGGCTCCGACTCCAGCGCGAGGACGGCGAACACCGCCTCGTGCACCCGCCACAGCGGTTCGCCCGCCGTCAGCCGGTCCAGCGCCTCCAGGCCCAGCGCGTACTCGCGCAGCGCGAGCGACCGCTTGTGCCCAAGGGAGCGCGAGCGAAGCCGCGTCAGGTGCTCGGGCCTGGTGTACTCCGGGCCGTAGATGATCCTCAGGTACTCCTGGCCACGGCACTTCACCCCGGGCTGCACGATTCCCTTCGCGCCGCGGACGAACGCCTGCAACGGCTTGACGACCATCCCCTCGCCCCCGGACGCGGTCATCTCCAGCCACCACTTCACCCCGGCCGCCGTGCTCTCCGGGTCGCCGGTGTCCACCACGATCCGTCCGGTGCTCCGCAGCAGCTCCGGACGGTCCCCCGCAGCGGCCGCGGAGTGGTCGGCTGTCACCAGCCGGTCCAGCCAGGCGAGTTGTTCCCCGTGGCCGGCCGCCGTGAGGCTGCGGCCCTCGGCCGCCAGGATCTGGAATGGGGCCATCCGCACCCCGTCCAGGCCGTCCACCGCCCAGCAGTAGCGGCGGTAGGCGTCGGTGAACGCGGCCGCCGACGCGGCACGTTCCCGCTGCCGCTCCAGCAGGCCGGCCAGCTCCACCCCGCGGCCCGCGGCACCCTCCATCGCCGAGATCACCCCCGGGAAGACCGCGCCCGCGGCCGCGCCGACCGCGGCGTACTGCTTGCGCAGCAGACCCGAGGCCTTCAGCGACCACGGCAGCAGCTCCGCGTCCAGCAGCAGCCAGTCCGTGGCGAGTTCGTCCCACAGACCCGCACCGCCGACCGCCTCCCGCAGCCTGGCCAGAACCTGCTCGGTCATGGCCGGGTCGTCGAAGAACGGCCGCCCGGTCCTCGTGTACACCGCGCCCGCCGGGCCGCCTTCGACGCCGAACCGCCGCCGGGCCGCCTCCGCGTCCCGGCACACCACTGCCACGGCCCGCGAGCCCATGTGCTTCTCCTCGCAGACCACTTGGGCCACTCCCTCGGCGCGGTAGGCCGCGAACGCCTCCTCCGGGCGTTCCAGGAACCCTTCCTCGGACGACGTCGCGCACGGTGCCATCGTCGGCGGCAGGTAGACCAGCCAGCGCGGGTCCACCGCGAACCGGCTCATCACCTCCAGCGCCGCCGCCGCGTTCTCCTCCCGTACGGTGATCCGGCCGTGGTGCGCCGTCTCCACGACGCGCCGGCCCGCGACGTCGCGCAGGTCCAGTGGGCGCTCTTCGCGGTCGGCCGGCGCCGCCGCCTTCAGCGGGCGCACCGGCTCGTACCAGACCCGCTCGGCCGGGACGTCGACCAGCTCGCGCTCCGGCCAGCGCAGCGCGCTGAGCTTCCCGCCGAAGACGCAACCCGTGTCCAGGCAGATGGTGTTGTTGATCCACGAGGCGGACGGCACCGGCGTGTGCCCGTACACCACGGCCGCACGGCCCCGGTACTCCTCCGCCCACGGGTAGCGCACCGGCAGCCCGTAGTCGTCCGTCTCGCCGGTGGTGTCCCCGTAGAGCGCGAAGGACCGCACCCGGCCGGACGTACGCCCGTGGTACTTCTCGATCAGGCCCGCGTGGCACACGACCAGCCCGCCACCGTCCAGCACGTAATGGCTGACGAGGGAGTCGATGAACGCGGCGACCCGTGCCCGGAACTCCTCGCTCTCTCCCTCCATCTGCTCGATGGTCTCCGCGAGGCCGTACCGGGACTGCACCTGGCGGCCCTTGAGGAAGCGGCCGAACTTGTTCTCGTGGTTGCCCGGTACGCACAGCGCGTGCCCGGCCTCCACCATGCCCATCACCAGCCGCAGCACGCCCGGGCTGTCCGGGCCGCGGTCCACCAGGTCACCGACGAACACCGCGGTGCGTCCCCCGGGGTGCCGCGCGTCCACCGGCCGCTCGTCCTTGTCCCGCAGGATCTCGTACCCGAGGCGCGTGAGCAGGGTCTCGAGTTCGGAGCGGCAGCCGTGGATGTCACCGACGATGTCGAACGGTCCCGTCACGTGCCGCAGATCGTTGTACCGCTTCTCGAGCGCGATCCCGGCCGCGTCGACCTGCTCGGCGGTACGCAGCACGTGAACCTTGCGGAACCCCTCGCGCTGCAGCGCGCCGATCGAGCGGCGCAGCTCGCGCCGCTGCCGCGGCAGGACGTGGCGCGGCAGGTCCGCCCGGTCGGGCCGCTGGGCGTTCCGCTCCGCGCACACCCGCTCGGGCAGGTCGAGGACGATCGCGACGGGCAGCACATCGTGCTCGCGGGCCAGCTTGACCAGCTGCTTGCGCGACTCCGGCTGGACGTTCGTCGCGTTCCCCGTCAAGTTCTTCTGTTCAGTCTCCTGATGTAAGCCACTGAGGCGGTCTCTGCCGGTCCCGCCTGGCGGCATGAGCCCTCCCGGCGGAGACAAGGACAACGGCCGTGATGGGTGCCCGCAAGCGGCTGGTCATCGTGCGGAACGTGGTGGACGCGTTCAGGAAGGAGGTCGCCGATGCCGGTTCTCGATCTGCTGGCGGGCGGTCGACCAAACGCTCTCGAACTCGTTGGCCGACAGCCACCGCGGATCATGCCCCTCCCATTCAGAGATGGGTGGTTCTGCGGTCAACCCGTAGACGCTCTCGTATTCAGCCAACCGATCGCCCTTTTGAGCTTCTTGCCATTCGGCCAGCGATGCGGCGGCCAAAGCCTCGCCTCCGGGTTCTTGAAACTTGACTTGCCGGATCACGTATCCGTCAGCGTCGAGCTCGAAGTAGAACGAGATGGATTCCTCGTCCCAAAAGCAGCGCACCCAGCGCATCACTGGCCCACCACGTCGAAGGGCTCGTCGTGCCAGCGCCAGCCGGCGGTGCCGTCGTCGTGGATGTGCAACATGAACTCCGCGACCAGGCTGCCGTCGGGGAACGTCAGAGTGAGTGCACTTCGGATCTGGGGGTAGCAGGCGTCGGCCCGCTCCCAGTCCTCCTCATCAATGGCCCGCTCTTGCTCGGCGAAGGCAGAACGGAACTCTTCGAAGCCAGGAAGTGTCTCCACTTCTGCGTGGATCCATGGCATGTCGGCGCCGGTCACAGTCAGCCGGGCAATCTCCTGGTCGCCGTGGTGGAGCCGCCAGATGCTGCCGGTGGTCAGGTTCGGGTTGGCCATAGCCCCATGATGACGATCACCGCTGACAGGCGAAGCGCGGGGCGTGGCGTCCTCCATGTGGACGCCCACGTCATTCCCCAGCCAGAAGTTCACGATCATCCCAGGGGAATCCCGGTGTAGGTGTGACGGTCACCGCCTCAGCGTGACGTTGGACATCGTGCCCACCCCTGCCTCATGCCTCGGCTGTACTCGCTGATAGAACCCCGTCATGACGTACCGATTCACCGCCCGCGCCGCCAGAACCGAGATCGACCCTGACGGCTACTTCACCGAAGCCGCCCTTGCCGAGGGTGAGGACGGAAGTGGCTTCATCTTGATGTTCATGGCGGGAGAGGAGGAGCCCGATGATCAAGAGGTCGCCCTGGGGATGGACACACACTGCCTGGTCACAGCCGGGCAAGGGACCGCGTATGGCTGTGTGCGGGAAGCGGTCCTGACGGGCAACGTCCTCCGCGTCTCACTCGACCCTGAAGCACTGGAAGACCTGCGGTTGACCGACAGTGAGATCGAGGCTGTCATCGAAGCGCCGGACGAAGATATCGTCCTGTTCCGCGAAGTCCTCGCCCAGGTGCTCGGCTACGGACGTGCGGACGCTGTGCCCACCCGTGTAGGCATCTGACCAGCCAGCCGGGCGTCGTGCACTGGCGCGAGGCCCGACCAGGTGGGCAATTCGGTGAAGATGCAGCGTCATCCGTGGGGAACTGCGCTGGCCATCGGCACTTCAGCAACACCGCAGCGCTGACATAGCGTATCCGTCTGCCAGCCGTCAGGTTGTCGATCGAGGGAACGGGACGACGTTGTCGGGAACGGGCGCGCGTCCCGCCTGCTCGCCTCTCTGTTGAGTGAGAACGGCGCTGGCGAGCGTGAGCCTGGTCACCTGCTGGCGGAGTTCCTCGATCTCGGCTCTCTGGTTGGCGATGGTCTTCTTGAGCTTGGTGACGGTTTCCCGGAGTCGTTTCTCGGTCTCCGGGACCTGTCGGGTTTCTGTGCGGACGCGCTCGTAGAACTCGTTCTTCAGGTCGACGTGTCGTTTCAGGATGGCCATGCGGTGGACGCCGGCCTCGGCGGCGAGGGCGACGACGGTGAGGCTGCCGTTGGAGGCGGTGGCCTGTCCAGCCAGGAGTCGGTCCATCGCCTCGCGGATGCGGGCGCGTTCGTCGTGGTGCGGTTGGTTCATGTGAGGGCCTCGGCGGAGTGAGCGGTGGCGTCGTGGGTGTCGGCCGTCTCGCGGAGACGGTTGGCGTTGGCCCGCAGACGTTTGCTGACCGGAGCGGGGGCGCGGGCGGCGAACTGATCGAGTTCGTCGGCTCGTTCGCGGAGCTGTCGGGCGTGGGTGTCGGTGCGGACGGTGTTGCCGCAGCCGGGTCGGCAGTCATACTGCCGCGGGGCAGTCGCGCCGGGTTCTGGTTCGCAGAGAGCGTTGTCGTGCTTGAAGGCGCAGATCAGGAACGCGTCGGGGTTGTCGTAGAGCACAATGCCGTCGCGGGCGAGGAAGGCGCTGGCTTTCCTAGCGAAGGTGCGGGGGACGATGCGGCCCTCGAATCGAGGGCTGTGGGCGGCGGCGGTAAGTGCCCGGCGGGCGGCGGGCCCTGAGACGTTCTCTCCGGCGGCGACGCGGTCGCGCAGTCGGGCTGCGGTGTCGGCGGCGGCGAGGGCCGTTTCGACGTCGAGGATGGCGTGGATGCCGCGGCGGCCGCGGGCTCCGTAGCCGCTGGAGGTGCGGGCGTCGAGGACGGTGCGCATGTGGCCGTACTGGATCGCGAGCGCGATCAACCCTCCGGGACGTCGGGCAATGTGCCAGGCAAGAGATCTTCTGAACCGCCCCAGACCGATCGCGCCGTGGGGATCGGTCGGGATGGCCTGGTCGGACAACTCCTGCACCTTGGCCTCCCGGTTCACCCAGGTCACGAAGGCTTCGATGCGCAAGGCCAGCGTGGACTTCTTCAGCGCGCCCCCATATCCGTGGCGCGAGTGGAACTCGTGGTGGGCGGTGCCGAGGAGGAGTTCCCCCTCGGGAACCATCCGCTCCAGCACGCGGATGGCGTGGACCACCGGCGTGATCGCGACCCAGGGCACTTGGCGTACTTCACCGGCGGAGATGTGGTTGCCGTCGTCGTCTGTGACGGTCTTGTAGTGATGGCTGCGGATCAGGTGCTGTCCCTCGGCGCCGTCAACGCCTGGTTCGGGGTCGGGGCAGCAGCCGGAACGCAGTCCCTGCACCTCCTGCGGACGCATCCCGGTCAGGTAGAGCAGGACGATCGTCGCGGCCGTACCCAGGTTCCGCATCAGTTCGGCGGCCTCGTTGAAGTCCACATGCTCGCGCCATGGCTTGCCGTTGATCTGCCC
>NZ_JBOHCV010000245.1:0-9219 GCF_050698815.1 Streptomyces sp. | reverse complement strand
GGGAGCGACGGCGGCCGGGCAGTCGGTGCGGGCCGCCGACGCCACGCGCGCGCAGCTGGCGCTGCCCCGCCCGACCGGCCAGTACGCGGTGGGCCGGGACACCCTGCACCTCGTCGATCACTCCCGTACCGATCCGTGGATGCCCGGGGCAGGGGCACGGGAGTTGATGGTGTCGATCCACTACCCGGCGCGGCGCGGCACCGGCGGCGCCTCCGCCCCGTACATGACCCGGCCCGAGGCGAAGGCGCTGCTGGAGGGCCAGCGGCTGGACGGGAGGATCCCGGTGGAGACGGTGACGTCGGTGCGTACGAACGCTCGTACGGCCGCACGCCCCGCACCCGGCTTGGGGTCTCCCCAGCGCAGCGACTTGGGGTCTCCCCAGCGCAGCGAGGGGAAGCACCCGCTCGTGGTGCTCTCCCCCGGCTTCACCCTCCAGCGGACGACCCTGAGCGTGCTCGCCGAGGAACTGGCGGGCCACGGATACGTCGTGGCCACGGTCGACCACGCCTACGAGTCCTACGGCACGTCCTTCCCCGGCGGAAAGCTCACGACGTGCGCCGCCTGCGACGTAGTGGAGGAGGCTCCCGACGACGAAGCCTCGAAGGAGGCACTGGCGAAGGTCGCCAGGGGCCGCTCCGCCGACATCTCCTTCCTGCTCGACCGGCTGACCGGCCGGCACCCGGCATGGCGGCACTCCCGCATGATCGACCGGCACCGGATCGGCGCGGCGGGGCACTCCATCGGGGGCAACGCCGCCGCCCAGGTCATGGCGGACGACTCCCGCGTACGGGCAGGGGTGAACCTGGACGGCAGCTTCTTCGCGCCCGTGCCCGAAGGCGGGCTCGAAGGCCGCCCGTTCCTGCTGTTCGGCAAGGCGAAGGGGCACAGCCCGGGCGACGAAGACGTCAGCTGGAACCGGGCCTGGGGACGTCTCGACGGCTGGAAACGCTGGCTGACGGTCGAGGGTGCGGGACACTTCACCTTCATCGACCTGCCCGTGCTGGCCGGTCAGCTGGGCATGACAGATCCCGAAGCGCCGCTGCCGGGCGACCGATCCGGTGACATCACCCGCGCCTGCGTGGGTGCCTTCTTCGAGCAGCACCTGCGCGGCATCCCGCAGCCCCTGCTGCACGGCCCCTCACCGGCCAACCCGGAGGTCCACTTCCAGCGGCCCTGATCCGGTCGGTCGTGACGCCGGGATCGTCGGGCGCCGTGACCGCCGGCGGGCCGGTCCGGGTCCGCTGTCGGCGGAAAGCCCCGGCAAGGACACGGCGGCCTGCCAGCATGACCCGATGGGCAAGCAGACGGCTGTACGCCGGCTCGACCTGGGCTACTTCGTCCGGCCGGCATCGGAAACCGGTGGCTCCCAGCCGCGAGTCGAACCCGTCCTCGCCTATCTCGTGCGGCGCGACGAGGGACTTCTCCTCTTCGACACCGGTGTGGGCGCTGCCGGCCCGGAGACCGAAGCCCACTACCGCCCTCACCGCAGACCGCTCGAGGCGGCCCTCGCGGCCGCCGGCGTCACCCTCACGGACATCTCCCTGGTGGTGAACTGCCACCTCCACTTCGACCACTGCGGCGGGAACCCCTTGCTGGGCGGCAAGCCCGTCCTCGTGCAGTCCGTGGAGCTGGCCACCGCCCGCCAAGGGGGCTACACCATCGATGAACTCGTCGACTTCCCCGGCGCCACCTACCGAGAGATCTCCGGAGAAGCCGAGGTCTGGCCGGGAGTCCGGATCATCCCCACCCCCGGGCATACCGACGGGCACCAGTCGCTCGTGATCCGGCAGAACGACGGCACCGTGATCCTCGCCGGCCAGGCCCACGACTTCGCGTCCCACTTCGCCTCGGACCACCTGGCCCACCAGGCCGCCCTCCAAGGCCTCGAACCGCCGCTTCCCACCTATCAGCCATGGCTGGAGCGGCTCACCGAATTCGACCCCCGCCGCGTGCTCTTCGCCCACGACTGCTCAGTCTGGGAACCAGCCGGGCGCAGCGGTTGATGCCCCCGTCCATCACCTGATCAGCCAGACCCTCGATTTCAGCCGCCGCACTGCTCCAGCATCATCGCCTTGTCCGGCGCCGTCACGGGCAGCTCGTACTTGAGGGCGACCTGCGCGAACCGTACGGAGTAGGCACAGCGGATCTGCTTGTTCGGCGGCAGCCAGGAGGCAGGTCCGGAGTCCTGCTTCGCGCTGTTGGTGGGGCCGTCCACCGGGATGAGGTTCAGCGGATCGTTGGCTATGCGCTCCCGCTTGCTCTCGGGCCAGCGGGCGGCGCCCATCTGCCAGTCGTAGGAGAGCGGCATGACGTGGTCGATCTGGACCTCCATCGCCTGCCGCTTCCGCCAGTCGATGGTGTTCCCGGTGTAGGGGTCGTGCAGGGTCATCGAGACGACCACGCAGTCGGACCCCGGCTTCCGCTCCAGGTCCTGTCCGTCCCTGGCCAGGAGGTCGTTCCTGGTGTCACAGCCGTTCCGCCCCAGCGGCACGTCGTCGACCGAATCCTTCCAGGCGTAGCCGAACGCGTCCCGCTCGTAACCGGTCCTGGGCCCCCGGCCCTTGGTCCGCAGCGTGGCGATCAGGTCGCGGGCCCGCTTCCGGTCACCGTCCGAAGTGAGCGGTGCCAGGCCCCGTTTGGTCCCCTCCGGGTTGGCGAACGGCCGGGCGGCGCCGGAGGCGTCCGCCGGAGCCGAACCGGTGGCCGTCGATGAGGGCGATGAGGGCGATGCCGAGGTTCCGGACTCTTCGCCGCCCCCGCCGCTCACGTCGACGCCCTCACACCCGGCGGCCAGCAGGCACGCCCCGGCGGCAAGGGCGGAGACGAAGGCGGCGCGGTCTGCTGGGCGACGTGGCACGGCGGTGGCCCCTCGGGGGTCGTGTGGCGGCCCAGGGAAGCCGGCCGGCCACCCCGTCAGTACCCGCGTTCCCCACCGTAACCGGCACCATACGTACATGGGCCTGAAGAGAATGACCGTGTACGCGCATGCCGATGACCTCGCCGTGATCAAGGAAGCCGCCGCGCGAGAGGGCGTCGCCGAGGCGGAGATCATCCGTGAGGCCATCCACCTCGCCGCGCTGTCCAAGCGTCACTGGCACGCGCCTCTCGAATGGCCGCGGTTCCACGGCGGCGACCCGGAGCCCTCGGAAAGTACGGACGAGGCCCTCGACGAGGTGTGGGACGAGAAGGCACGCGCGTACGAGGAGACCAAGCGGGTCGGTCGCCGTTTCCAAGGCCTGGACCACGACATGTGACCGGCCCGGCGCCCGGTTACGACCCCGGCACTGTCGTGAGGAACTCGCCCACCCACGCCAGGAGTTCGCGCCCCACCACCGGCTTGCCGCCGATGCCGGCCGGCTTGGGGCGGGGCACCAGGACCTGGCGGGTGGACTGGCGGACGACCGAGCGCGGGTAGACGCGCGTCAGCCGCAGCTGCTGCGACTCGCGCAGCTCGACGGGCCCGAAGCGGACGTTGGCGCCCTGCAGGGTGATGTCCGTGACGCCGCAGGAGCGGGCGAGCATGCGCAGCCCTGCGACCAGCAGCAGGTTCTCCACCGGCTCCGGCAACGGCCCATAGCGGTCGGCCAGTTCGGCACGTACGGCGGCGACGTCCTCCTCGGAGTTGGCGGAGGCGATGGCACGGTAGGCCTGCAGCCGCAGCCGCTCGCCGGGGGCGTAGTCGTGGGGAACGTGCGCGTCGACCGGCAGTTCGATCTTGACCTCGAGGGGTGCCTCCTGCGGCTCGCCGCCCCCTTCCAGCGCGGTGCGGTAGTCGGCGACGGCCTCGCCGACCATGCGGACGTAGAGGTCGAAGCCCACGCCCGCGATGTGGCCGGACTGCTCACCGCCCAGCAGGTTGCCGGCGCCGCGGATCTCCAGGTCCTTCATCGCCACGTACATGCCCGCGCCCATCTCGGTGTGCTGGGCGATGGTGGCGAGGCGTTCGTGCGCGGTCTCGGTGAGCGGCTTCTCGGGCGGGTAGAGGAAGTAGGCGTAGCCGCGCTCCCGGCCACGGCCCACCCGGCCCCGCAGCTGGTGCAGCTGGGAGAGGCCGAAGTTGTCGCCGCGCTCGACGATGAGGGTGTTGGCGTTGGAGATGTCGATGCCGTTCTCGACGATGGTGGTGGCCACCAGCACGTCCGACTTCTTCTCCCAGAAGTCGACGACGACCTGCTCCAGCGCCTGCTCCGACATCTGGCCGTGCGCCGTGGCGACACGGGCCTCCGGCACGAGCTGGCGCAGCCGCGCCGCCGCCCGGTCGATGGACTCCACCCGGTTGTGGATGTAGAAGACCTGGCCCTCGCGCAGCAGTTCACGGCGCAGCGCGGCGCCGATCTGCTTCTCCTCGTACGGGCCGACGAAGGTCAGCACCGGGTGCCGCTCCTCGGGTGGCGTGGTGATCGTGGACATCTCGCGGATGCCGGTGACGGCCATCTCCAGGGTGCGCGGGATGGGGGTGGCGGACATGCTCAGCACGTCCACGTTGGCCCGCAGCTTCTTCAGCTGCTCCTTGTGCTCGACACCGAAGCGCTGCTCCTCGTCGACGATGAGCAGGCCCAGGTCCTTGAACTTGGTCTCCGAGGAGAACAGCCGGTGGGTGCCGATGACGATGTCGACCGTGCCCTCGCGCAGCCCCTCGACCACCGCCCGCGCCTCGCTGTCGCTCTGGAACCGGGACAGTGCCCGTACGTTGACGGGGAACTGCCCGTACCGCTCGGTGAAGGTGGCGAAGTGCTGCTGGACGAGCAGCGTGGTGGGGACCAGGACGGCGGCCTGCTTGCCGTCCTGCACCGCCTTGAAGGCGGCCCGCACGGCGATCTCCGTCTTGCCGTAGCCGACGTCGCCGCAGATGAGCCGGTCCATCGGAACCGACTTCTCCATGTCCTCCTTGACCTCGCCGATGGTGGTCAGCTGGTCCGGGGTCTCCGCGTAAGGGAAGGCGTCCTCCAGCTCCCGCTGCCAGGGCGAGTCCTGGCCGAAGGCGTGGCCGGGGGCGGCCATCCGCGCGGAGTACAGCTTGATCAGGTCGGCGGCGATCTCCTTGACCGCCTTCTTCGCGCGCGCCTTGGTCTTGGTCCAGTCGGCGCCGCCCAGCCGGTGCAGCGAGGGCTGCTCACCGCCGACGTACTTGGTGACCTGTTCCAGCTGGTCCGTGGGCACGAAGAGCCGGTCGCCGGGCTGGCCGCGCTTGGCCGGCGCGTACTCCACCAGCAGGTACTCGCGGGTGGCGCCCTGCACGGTGCGCTGCACCATTTCGACGTAGCGGCCGACGCCGTGCTGTTCGTGCACGATGTAGTCGCCGGGGACGAGGGTGAGCGGGTCGATCTGCTTGCGCCGCCGGACGGGCATCCGGGCCGCGTCCCGGCCGGCCGCCTTCTGGCCGGACAGGTCGGTCTCGGTGAGCACGGCGAGCTTGAGCACCGGGTCGATGAAACCGTTGTCGAGGCAGCCGCGGGCGACGTGCACGACGGACGGTGCGATCTCGCCCAGCTCGGATTCCTGGCGGGCCGCGATGCCCTCGCCGCCGAGCACCTCGACGGTACGGAGAGCGGGGCCGTGCGCCTCGGTGACGTACACACACCGCCAGCCCTCCGACAGCCAGCCCTTGGTGTCGGCCAGCGCGCGGGCGGTGTCGCCCCGGTAGCTCTCGGGCGCGTGCATGCTCAGCCGCAGCGCGTCGTCCCCCGACTCCTCGTCCAGCTCCGCGTCGGCGCTGAACGGGCTGACCGACCACCACATCATGTCCAGTTCGCGGGCGCGCTCCCGCACGTCCGCGATCCCCCACAGCGAGGCGGCGTCCAGGTCGATCGGCGCCTCGCCCGTCTCCGACATCGCGGTGGCGGCCCAGGACGCCTGCAGGAACTCCTGCGAGGTCGCCACCAGATCGGCGGCCCGGGTACGGACCCGCTCCGGGTCGCACACCACCGCCATCGTCCCCTCCGGCACGACGTCCAGCAGCAGTTCCATGTCCTCGACCAGGGCGGGGGCGAGGGACTCCATGCCCTCGACGGCGATGCCCTCGGCGATCTTGCCGAGCAGCTCGCCCAGCTCGGGGTGGTCGGCGGCCAGGGCGGCGGCCCGCTGCCGTACGTCGTCGGTCAGCAGCAGCTCCCGGCACGGCGGCGCCCACAGCCCGTACTCGGCGGCCTCCAGCGACCGCTGGTCGGCGACCCGGAAATAGCGGATCTCCTCGATGTCGTCGCCCCAGAACTCCACCCGCAAGGGGTGCTCCTCGGTGGGCGGGAAGACGTCGAGGATGCCACCGCGGACGGCGAACTCGCCGCGCTTCTCGACCAGCTCCACCCGCGTGTACGCGGCCCCCGCCAGCCCGTCCACGACCTCCTCCAGGTCCACGCTCTGCCCCTGCCGCAACGCCACCGGCACCAGGTCGCCGAGGCCCTTGACCTGCGGCTGGAGGACCGACCGTACGGGCGCGACGACGACACTGACCGGGCCGGTGCCCGGGTCACCGGCGGCGTCGGCGGTGTCGCCGGTGGGGTGTGCCAGTCGGCGCAGCACGGCGAGGCGGCGCCCGACGGTGTCGGAACGGGGCGAGAGCCGCTCGTGCGGCAGCGTCTCCCAGGCCGGGTACTCCACGACGCCGTCGGGCGGCAGCAGCGAGCGCAGCGCCTGAGCCAGGTCCTCCGCCTCCCGGCCGGTCGCGGTCACCGCCAGCACCGGCCGCCCCGCGGAGCGCGCGAGGGCGGCGACGGCGAAGGGGCGGGCTGCGGCGGGGCCGACCAGGTCGACGTGGTGCCGGTTGCCGTCGGCGGCGGCCTTGACGGCCTCCTCGAGCGCGGGGTCGCGCGTGACGGCGTCGAGCAGTCCGGTGAGACTCATCTGGGGCTTCCCGTCCGGGGGTGGGCAACGCGAACGCCCCGAAACGGCGCGACGCGGACGGTCCGGGGGCTTCCAAGAGTACGACCGCCCGGTGACAGCCCGCCGGGGGACCGGACCGGTGCTAGACTTAGTCCAGTGCTTAGTCCGTTGCCGTTCGGTGCGGGAGCCCAGGAAGAGGACACGAGATGGAAGCGTCGAAGCCGTACAACGTGCACGAAGCGAAGACCCACTTCTCGCGCATCCTGGAACTGGTCGCGACGGGCGAGGAGGTCGTGATCAGCAAGGCGGGCGAACCCGTCGCGAAGGTGGTGCCCCTGCGGCCCAAGGTGCGGCGGACGGGCCGGGGCTCGCTCCGGGGGCAGATCCACATCGCTGACGACTTCGACGAACTGCCCGACGACATCGCCGACTCGTTCGGTATGCGCTGATGCGACTACTGCTCGACACCCACGTTCTCCTGTGGTGGCTTGACGACTCCCCCGAGCTGTCCGACGGGATCAAGGCGCTGCTGGATACGGAGCCGTACGTCCACGTCAGCGCCGTCTCGCCTTGGGAGATCGCGATCAAACAGTCCCTCGGGAAGCTCACCGGACCCGAGGACCTGGCCGAACGGGCGCGTGACTCCCAGTTCACGCGGCTGTCCGTCGGAGCGGGCCACGGCGTACGCGCCGGCAGACTGCCACCACACCACCGCGACCCCTTCGACCGGCTTCTCATCGCTCAGGCGCAGATCGAGGGCATGAGCCTCGTCACCCGCGACAAGTGGATGACGCAGTACGACGTGCAGATCGTGCCCGCCTGACCAGCCCGAGCGCCGGTGCTCCACCGGACACCCGGGCCCTACCGTTCCTCGTCCCCCGGCCGCACACCCGGGACGACTACGGGGTGGACTCGAAGACGAGCAGCTCGGTGCCAGCGGTCTCTTCGCCGTCGTCCGGTGCGGCGAAGAGACGAAGGGCCGAACCCTCGGCCTCCAGCGCCACGGGGTTCCTCGTCACCGCGTGGCCCGCGGCGGAGAAGTGCGGGAACGGAACCTCATGCATGATCTTGTCGGTTGCCGGATCGGTCAGTGCCAGACCGCCGAGCTCGTAGTTTCCGCCGTTCGCGGTCGGCAGGCCCGTGACACCGGAGCACAGCTGCTTGCCGGCGCCGGCGTAGTCGCAGTCCTGGTAGTCGATCATGTGGCTGGGGTTGGCCGACGACGTGAGCAGATCACCCTTCGGTGTCCACGTGAAGAACTTCCGCGAGCCCCAGCTGACCCCGCGCACCTTGCCCGACGAGCGGTCGAACACCGCGCCGCCGACGTGGTCGCGATGCCGGAACGCCTCGGTCGCCTCAAGGGTCTTGGCGTCGATGCGGTACATGATCGACTCGCTGTTCGGCCGGTACTCGGCGACGGGCACCCACACGGACTTGCCGTCGAAGTCGATGCCGCCGGGGTGGTACATCGAGCCCTCTCCGACCACGATGTCCTTGACCAGCTTTCCTTCCCTCGTCATGACGAGGACGTGCCCGACACCTTTGCCGGTGCTGCGGTCGTAGCCGTCGACGGGTTCCGGGTACTTTTCGGGCTTCTCGTCGATCTGCACGCTGGACATGAAAATCAGGTCGCCGACCAGCGCGAAACCCTGAGGGTGATGCGTCGGGAAGTCGAGGCGTATCTTGCGTGCCAGCTTCCACGAGGTGTTCCTGTCGACCTTGGCGAAGGACTGGGCAGCGGGGGTGAGCTTGCCGTTGTCAGGGGGTGACGAGGCGGGGATCGCACCGGCGATCGCGGCGGTGCCGCCGATCAGGGCGAGCGAAAGTGTCGCGGCGAGTGCGAAGCGGGTACGCATAGGAGCCTCCTGGTGTGCGGGACTGGCCTTGCGCATCCTGAGGGGGCCGGACGGACGGCCGTCGACGGGCAGCTCTCGATTCGGTGAATTCCCGGGGAGACGAACGGGGCAGGACGCCCGCATCGGACACACTGCGCTGATGAGTTCTGAGTCCCGGCGCTCTCTTCGGCAGGTTAAACCAGCGCGGCTCGAAGGGGAACCCGACGCTTCCCTCAGCAGCCCACCGGACTGGGGCGAATACACCGCCGCCATCCAACGCTGGGACACTGCCCACCCGTTGGGTTGCGGTAGTTGCCGAGATTGAACTCGTGGAGTCACAGGGGCTGACGGCTCGTGGATCCTGCGGTGTCACCAGGGGCATGCGGTATCCACAAGGAGGCGGGCTGTACGCCGAACGACAGCTGTTCCGCGAGGAGTTACGGCTCCAGGCGGCCGAGCGGTTCGCCCGGGGTGAGGCGAGCTCGGTGACCGCCAAGGAGGACAACCTTTGCCCTGTCGCGACGCACCACAGTGGCCCGGTGAGCGCTGCCACGCTCACCGGGCC
>NZ_JBOHCV010000244.1:0-13720 GCF_050698815.1 Streptomyces sp. | reverse complement strand
CTCCCGCGTCGCGCCGGTACGCCTGCTCGCCGCGGCCGGTGTCGCCGTGGCCGCCGGCAGCGGGGCGCTGCGGGACGCCGCCAACGAAGTCGGCAGGGGCGACCCGTTGGAGGCCGCCTATCTGCTCGCCTCGCACGGCGAGGCCCGGCCGGCCGCCGCCTACGACGCGGTCTGCGGCCAGGCACGGGCGGCGATGGGCCTGCCGGAGGTGCGGGTGGAGGCGGGCTTCCCGGCGGAACTGCTGGCGGTGCGCGGTACGGAGCTGGCGGGGGCGCTGTCCCTCGCGTACAGCCGGATCGTGGTGCACCGGGGGCGGCTGGTGGCACGCACGAGCGCGGTGCGCGAGTACTGCGACTTCACGGGCACGTCGGAGTTCGGTCTGCCCCGGCAGTCACAGGGCTGACGCAGGCGCTGACACAGGGCTGACGCGGAGCTGAGCCGACGTGCCTGACGTGCGGTCAGCGCGCCTGTCCGTGCCGGGCAGCGCGGGGCGGCGCCGGGCAGGCGTACGGTCGGGGCATGCGCACAGTCATCGCTGGTGGACACGGTCAGATCGCGCTGCGGCTGGAGCGGCTGCTCGCCGGGCGCGGGAGCCACGGAAGCTCCGTCGCGGGCATCATCCGCACGCCGGAACAGGCGGAGGCGCTGATCGCGGCCGGCGCCGAACCGGTCGTACTCGATCTGGAGAGCGCCACCCTCGAGGAGGTCACCGCCTGTCTGCGGGGCGCCGACGCGGTGGTCTTCGCCGCGGGTGCGGGGCCGGGCAGCGGTGTGGAGCGGAAGGAGACCGTCGACCGCGCCGCGGCCGTCCTGTGTGCGGACGCGGCGGAACGTGCGGGCGTCCGGCGTTTCATCGTCGTCTCCTCCATGGGCGCCGACGCCGCCCTCACCGAGCCGCCGCCCGGAATGGACCCGGTCTTCGCCGCCTACTCGCGCGCCAAGGGCGCCGCCGACGACGCGGTACGTGCCCGCGACACCCTCGACTGGACGGTGCTGCGACCGGGGCGGCTGACGAACGAGCCCGGCACCGGCCGGGTGCGGCTCGCCGAACGGACCGGGCGCGACGAGGTGACCCGCGATGACGTGGCCGCGGTGCTGGCCGCGCTGCTGGACGAACCGGCCACGGCCGGGCTGACGCTGGAGCTGGTCGGCGGCGGAACCGGCGACCCCACGGTCACCGACGCTGTCGGGGCGGTCGCGCGGCGCTGACGGGCGGCTCGGTCTCCTCACGGCCACGACGCAGCTTGGCGAGCTCGGCGTTGAACTGGGCGCCGCAGAGCAGCGCGAGGTTGGACACCCACAGCCACACGAAGAAGACGACGATCCCGGCGAGCGATCCGTACAGCCGGTGGAACGTACCGACGTTCGAGGCGTAGAGCGCGAAGCCCAGGGAGGCGACGAGCCACAGCAGCACGGCGAGCGCACCGCCCAGCGCGCCCTTCCGCGCGCCGTGCGTGCCGGCCGGTCCGGACCGGAAGAGGATCAGCACCAGCACCGCGACCAGGCACAGCAGCAGTGGCCACCGCATGGTCCGCCAGGCGTTCGCGGCCATCTCGTCCATGCCGAGGAATCCGCCGATGCCACGGGCGACGTCGCCGCTCAGCACCAGCACGAAGACGCTGGAGATGAGCAGCGCCAGCAGTGCCAGGGCCGTGAGAACGATGCGCGGCGCCGTCCGCCACAGCGGGCGGTGGTCCTTGACGCCGTGCATCGCGTGCAGGGCGCGGCGAAAGACGCTGAGGTAGCTGGAGGCGGACCACAGTGAGCCGACCGTACCGAAGACCGCGAGCAGCCAGGCCGCGGTGTGCTGTTCGGCCATGCCCTTCAGCACGCCCGCCATGAAGTCGCCGGACTGTGCGGGCAGCACGACGGTGACCCGGTCGATCAGCTGTTGCGTCGCGCCCGAAGGAGCGACGCCCATCGCCGAGACGGTGACGAGCAGCGCGGGGAAGATCGCGAGCACCGCGTAGTAGGTGAGCGCGGCGGCCCAGTCCATGACGTCGTCGTTCCAGACGGAGACCGGCGTACGGCGCAGGGCCCGGCCACAGTCGGCGCGGCTGGGCAGGAGGGCGGCAGTCCGCGTGGCGGGCGGGCCGGCGGCCCGGCTCGCGCCCTCCCCGTCCGCCCGCACCCCGGCTCCTGCCCCGACTTCCGCCCCAGCGCCTGCCACTGCCCCTGTCACTGCCCCTGCCTCTGGCCCGGTCACGCGCGCACTCACTCGGGTTTCCTTGTCTCGTTCACGTTCATATGCCGCTGTCGTACGAATGGCGTCTGGCCGGGACCGCTGCCCGGGAAACATCGTGCACGCTCCTCGCTCAGCCGCCGCCGAGGATGATCAGGATGAACAGCAGGCAGCACAGAATGTTGACCAGCCAACTGTGCGAGTTGAGCCAGTCCCTGACCCTCGGCATCGCCGCCTTCATCCAGGGGTGGAAAAGGGTGAACGCGAGAAGCGGGAGAGCCGCGATCAGCAGCACCGCACCCAGGAACGGCAGCACCCCAAGATAGCCCGGCCCCTGGGTTCGCAGACTGATGCCCACGGTGAGCATGATCAGTACGTCCGACGGCATCAGCACGATCAGCAGCAGCCCGGTGCGCAGGGCCCGGCCGGCGTCGGCGGTGAGCAGCGACCCCAGCCATTTCGGCGGCTCGGCGGTCCGCCGCCCCAGATAGTTCTTGACGGCCAGTCCCGCCAGCAACGCGATCAGGGCGTACTGGATGATCCGGCCCACGGAACCGCGATCGGAGGAGTCGCCGAGACCGCCCTGGAGGTCCATCAGGGTGGCCAGCCCGTAGGCCGCGGCCGTACCGGCGACGGTGGAGATCAGGACGCCGGCGACGAAGGCGCCGGAGAGCCGGTAGGGCCGTGGGGCCGTGGTGAAGATGATGGCCGAGATGATCTGCGGTCCGGCCAGCATGGTGATCGACAGCGGCAGCACATCGAGGGTCACGACGATTCCTTCGGTCGTCCGTCGTCCTTCGTCCGTCGTCCGTGGAGCGGGCGGACGGGCTCGGCACCAGTCTGCGCACCGGTGGCGGATGGCGCGCGCCGGGGCTTCGGGCCCGTTCAGCCCGTGTGAGCAGGCAAAACGGCTCCCCGAGCGAGCGACCGAAACCAGTGCCAAACTGGGGCATAAGCACCTGAACAGGTGAAGGCAGAGGTTGCAGTAAGGAGGGTCCCCTCATGGTCACTCATGCCAGTGGAGCGCATGCGGGTACCGTCGCCCGCAGTCCGAGCAGGAGCATGATGGTCAGCGGCTGGACGATGCTCGCCAGCGTGCTGATGATCTTCGGCGGCCTGCTCGCCGTGGCCACAGGTGTCGCGGCCCTGGGCGAGGACGCCGTATTCGCCTCGACGCAGGATTACGCGTTCGAGTACAGCCTTACGGGCTGGGGCTGGATCCATCTCACCCTGGGCGCCGTGATCGTGGTCGCCGGCTTGGCACTGACGACCGGAGCGATGTGGGCCCGCGTGGTCGGCATCACGCTCGCCGGCCTGGGCATGCTGGCGAACTTCATGTGGCTGCCGCACTCTCCGGTGTGGGCGGTCATTCTGCTGGCGATCGACGTCTTCATCATCTGGGCGCTCTGCGCCGGCATGGGGTCCCGATCGAGAACGGGAACCTAGCGGCCCCTCAGGAACGGCCCCGGACCAGGCAATTCGCCGGCCCGGGGCCGTTTCGTGCGGGGACCGGGCTCCGACGAGGACCGCACAGAGGGCGGAGGACTCACGGTTCACCCGTCCGGCAGCGCCGGCCCGGCAGGAACTCGACCGCTCCGCGCGGGCTTGCCGGGGCCGTCGGCGATCTGCGCGCGGACCGGCTGAATTGCGGACGTGTGGGGCGCGTGCTCAGATCACGGGTGGACGCATAAAACGGACATCTATACGCCGTGGGCGTCCCCGAGCGATCCACGTGTCGTGGCTAGCTCCGTCACATTCCTCGATCTCCCAGGAGGTGCCATGTCGAAACGTCTCATGCGCTCCATCGCACCCGTGCTGCTGTGCGCGGCTCCGCTCGCCGTCACCCTGCTCAGCACCCCGGCACAAGCCGCCACCCCGCCCTCGGTCACGAGCCACGACCCCGGGCCGAAGTCGGAGAAGCCGGACCCCGCGTGGAAGGAGCGGTACGAGCGGATCCACGAGCCGAGAGAGAAGTCCGAGCAGCGCGAACTGGCGCGGGAGCGCAGGCAGGGCGGCCGCTAGTCCGGGCCGGACCGGGGACCGGTGCGGGGTGTGCAGGCCCCGCTACCGGTCCTCGCGGCTGTCCCGGCCGTCCCCGGCCGTCCCGGGGCCGCACCCGCCGGGCTGCCGCGTCTGCGTCAGCTCAGCAACCGCTGCCAGTCGGACTGGGTGAGCGCGTCGGCCGAGGGGGCTTTGCCGCGGTCCTTGCGCAGGAGCGTACGGACGGCCTGGTCGACGTCGGCGCTCCCGCCCGTACGCGCGGAGGGCGTGATCAGCGGCCAGATGTCGGACCCGAGGTAGCCGGTCTCGTCGGCCTTGCTGTGGTGCATGGCCGAGCAGGCGTGCTGTTCGATCCCGTGCCGGCCGGCCAGTTCGGCCACCGCCTGCTTGGTGGTGATGCCGAAGACGCCGTCCACGGGCACGGCGTCGAAACCCTTCGCACGCAGCAGGTACTGGGCGGCTCGCACCTGCGGACCGACCGCTCCGGGCTTCAGCAGCGGCCAGGCGAGAAGCGCGCCGGTGGGCGCCACGCCGAGGGCTTTGCCCACCGCGTCCCGCAGCTCCTGCAGTCGCCCGTAGAGGACGGTGCCGGGGCACTCCGTGGAGTTGAAGTCCCGGTGGCCCTTGATGTTCTTCAGATCCGTGCCGTACTGGCTCGCGATCCACGCCACCAGCTGGACCAGGGAGTCCCACAGGGCCTGCGGTACGTCCACGCTGGTGTAGAGACCCTCGTTCTCGATCCCGATGACCTCGCTGTTGTGGCCGCCGACGTTGGCACCCTGCACGTGCTGGGTGCCGCCGCGGACCACACCCAGGCTCTTGTGCCGCCCCTCGAGCATGTATCCGCCGCGGCTGTTGGTGAACTGCTGCCCGCTGTCGGCCCAGCCTCTGACGTCCATGTGGAAGTTCTGGATGCTCCGGCAGATCTGTTTCGCGTGCTCCAGCGAGTAGTCCTCGCTGTTCCCGCCGGCGGTGTGGTGGACGACGATGTAGGTCGGGACGTGGTTCTGGACGACGATGCTGCTGGAGGGCGGGCGGGCGCCCCACTCCACGGTGCTGTAGATGCGCGGCTCGGCGGCCTTGGCGGGCGCCGCGCTCCGCGAGCGGTACGACCCGGCCGTTCCGGCGGCGTTCGCGGTGCCGGCGGCGGTCAGGCCGATCGCTCCGGCGGCGGTGGCAGCCGCGCCACCGCGCAGCAGTGCGCGACGGTCGAAGCCTGGCTGTGCAGCCATCTCGATCTCCTTCTGGAGTAGGACCGGTGGCTCGCTCGCTCGGAGTTCCGTCACCGATACGTGGGGGGACCCGTGGCGGAGAGGGCAGCTCTCCCTACTCCTCCACGGGCTGACATCGGTTCCGCGCCTCGCCAGTTAAGACAGCCCGTCATGAACCCGACAACCCCATCGGGCCAACGCCGTGGGATTTCCACCGGGTTCTGAAAGAAACACGGGCCACGAATCACCTGTAGCAGAGCGAACCGGACCCCGCCTCCCGTGGTCCGCCCGGTGGCAGCGGCCGACCCGGCCCGCTCAGGGAGTTCGCAGCTGCGCCCAGACGGTCTTGCCGGGTGCCGCGAGCCGGGGCGCAGCGCCCCATCGGGTGGCGAGCGCGGCCACCAACAGCAGCCCGCGGCCCGACTCGGCGTCACCGGGCGGCTCCTGCGGGGACAGCAGCGGCACCCGTTCGGTGCGGCTGTCGGTCACTTCGATGCGTACGTCGACGGTGGGTTCGGCGGTCGAGGTCAGCCGGAGATGGAAGTCCCGGCCGGGGACATGCCCGTGCCGTACGGCATTGGCGGTCAGCTCCGCCGCGATGAGGGTGACGGTCTCGTTCACCGCTGAGTCGTACGGATGGCCCCATTCGTCGAGCCGGTGCGAAACGAGTCGGCGCGCGAGGCGGGCCCCGCGCGGCGTGGAAGTGAAGCGCATCGCGAACTCCCGGCCGGCTCCGGAAGAGCGGACGGCGGCCGGAGCGGGTGCCGGACTGGTGGGTTCCATGCGTCAGAGACTGCCGAGTCCAAAGGTCGCTGACCAGCAATGACGCGTGTACGTAGGGGCGTTGTACGCCCGCCCCCGGCGGCGTAGGCGCCCGCCGCGTGGCGAACTCCCCAGCGGGTGGCGACCGGTGAGCATTTGCACTGTTCCCGGGGCATAGGGACACACACTGACGTAGCGTGACGGACGTGGGCACCTACACGGAGTAGCGGTACGCGCGTGGACGCCACGAGTACGAGGCGCGGGGCGTGACCGGCCCGCACGGGGCCGCGTTGCGGCGGTGGAGGTGGCGCAGATGAGTGAACACCAGCCGGACGAGGGCCCGCAGGGGGAGTCCGAGCCAGGCTCGGGCGTACTGCACGTTTTCGGCCGCCAGCTCAAGAGGTTCCGGGTACGGGCGGGACTGGAACGACCCGATCTCGGCGCGGCGACCGGCTATTCGCCGTCGACCATCGCCTCGTACGAGCAGGGCCGCCGCGTACCGCCGCCCACGTTCATCGACAAGGCCGACGAGGTACTGGACGCGGGCGGCGTCCTCCAGGAGATGAAGGACGAGGTCCAACGGGCCCAGTATCCGGCCTTCTTCCGCGACGCGGCGAGGCTGGAGGCGGAGGCGGTCGAACTGCACGTATACGCCAACCAGGCCGTCCCGGGGCTGTTGCAGACGGAGGAGTACGCGCGAGCGGTGTTCGCGATGATGCGCCCTCCCTTGGATGATGAGGTGGTTGAGGAGCGGGCGGCTGCCCGGCTGGCTCGCCAGACCATCTTCGAGCGGCCCCCCATGCCGCTCATGAGCTTCGTGATCGATGAGTCAGTTCTGCGGAGGCCGATCGGTGGACGCGATGTTCTGCGCGGTCAGTTGGAGCAGGTCCTCCTCATCGGCCAAAGGCGGACGGTGGAAGTGCAGATCATGCCGCTCGACCGGGACGAAAACGCTGGCCTTGCCGGCCCTTTCACCTTGATCGAAATCAAGAACGGGCGCAGGATCGCGTACGTTGAGGTGCAGAACGTGAGCCACGTGCACACAGAACGGCAATCCGTCCGAGGGCTGGAAGCCAAGTACGGGATTCTTCGTGCACAGGCGCTCACGCCTCGGGAATCCATGGCGTACGTCGAGAAGTTGCTGGGGGAACTATGAGAGGCGCTGCAGACGAGCGAACCACCAGCCGGCAGAGGTGGGTGAAGAGCAGTTACAGCGGCGGGGCAGGTGGCGAGTGCGTCGAGGTCGCCATGGCGTGGCACAAATCGAGCTACAGCAGCGAAGAGGGTGGCGAGTGTGTCGAGGTGGCGATGAGCCCCGTAGCCGTGCGCGTCCGGGACTCCAAGGACGCCGCGGGTCCGGAACTGGCGCTGGCCCCGGACGCCTGGTCGGCCTTCCTGACGTTCGCGTCGACGCAGAGCCGCTGACCGCCTCGCCCCTGCGCGCCCTGCCGGGTCAGCGCGAGGCCGCCCGCACGCACCCACCCACAGGGCCGCGTGCAGGCCTTCTTCAGTCGGTTTCGCGCGGGTCGAACGACTTCGTGTCGACGATCAGCGGCTCCGGGAAGGCGGCTGCGATGCCGTCCCACCGGACGAACTTGAAGTTCGTGCCTTCCCGCTCGCCGTCCGCCGGAGTCGCCTCGCCGTCATGAGTGACCAGCACTCCCTTGGGGAACGTCCTGCCCAGCGGAACGTTGAGGGCCATGGCGCCGTCGGAGTGCTGGACTCCGTCGGCGGCCGGGCCGTCCGTGACGGCGAACGACCCGATGTAGGAGGTACGGCCGTCGCGCCCGTAGACGGCGAAGGTGTCGTCGCCCTGGCTGGAGGCGAGGACATAGCCCTTGCCCCCGGCAGCGTGGTAGACCGTGACGCCCTCGGCGTCGGCGCTCAGGTGCGTACCGCCGTGGCCGGGGTCGTTCGCGGTGTCGAGCACGCACTCCTCCTTCGCGGCGTCATACGTCCACGGCACGCCGTACTCGCGCACCTTGTCGAACAGGGCGGGGGTGCCGAACTCCTCGTCGTCGAGGTCGATTCGCCACAGACCCACGTCCTCCTGGGCCGCGTAGAGCACCCGTTCCTCCTGGTCGACGGCCATCCCCTCGACCTGGGCCCGTTCGCCGGGGTCCGCGCACGGAGTCCACGGTTTCCCGTCCGGCAGCCTGAACGAGCCGGGCAGGTCGACGGCGTCCTCGGTGGCGTAGCCGATCCTGCCGTTCACGTCCTTGAGCTGAAGCAGCTTGAGCCGGGTCTCCTCACGCTGCGAGACGACCGCGTACGCGTCGCCGTCGTGGCTGAACGAGGCGAGTCCGTACGCGGTGCGCTGCTCGTCCACCTCCGCCTCGTCCTTGGCGAAGACCGGGCCGACGCCGGCGGCGGTGACCTCGGTCAGCGGCGGCTCTCCGGCGGCCGCGGCCGCCGGAGAGATGGCATAGGCGCGCAGCCGGTCCCGGCCGCGGTCGCTGACGAGGGCCAGGTCGGTCCTGCGGCCGTCCAACTCGAAGCCGTAGACGATGTCGACGTTGTTGAACCGGCCCGCCTCCGCCCCCTCACCGGGTGCGGGCGGTGCGTCGATGTGCTGGAGCCGGCGGCCGTTCAGCCCGTACACGTCGAGACCGGCGTCCTTGAGGGTGGCCACGACGAGGCTGCGCCCGGCGTTGGCGGGGTCGACCCAGACGGCCGGGTCATCGGCGTCGGCGTTACCGCCCGCCTCGTCGTCGTGCACGGCCGCGGTCTCGACGGCGGCCGTGGTCCGCACCGGCTCCGGGGCGCCGGCGGCCAGGGCGGCCGGTGCGGTGGTGACGAACAGTAAGGCGGCCAGAGCGGCGGCGCTCCGGATGGCGGTGGGACGGGCAGTGGTGGTGCGGGCGGCACGGGCGGTGGAAGGTGTCACGACTCTCCTCGGGTGAAACAGGGGGAAGGGGAACCTGCACCTGAGTGGTGAACTCCCCTCCACCGCCGGGCAACTGAGAACCGATCAGGAAATGACCGTTGTGATGACGGCGGGTCGATTCCTGAAGGGCTCAGAAGGCGAAGACGCTCCCTCCGGCCTTGTTCTGCATGCAGGGATTGGCGAAGGTGTGCTGCCAGGACACCCTCTGTCCCTTCCACACGCCGTCCGCGGTAACGACGACCGGGTCCCAGATCCTCGTACACACCACTCCCGGCGCACCGGCCGCCACGAGCTGCTGGAACTGTCCGTCGACGGAGCGCACTTCCGCGCACGCACGGTCGGCGGCCGGGTGGCTGCCGCCGGCTTTCGGCGCGCAGCTCAGCACCACGGCCCGCTCGACCCCCGCGGTCGCCGCGTCCGCGCCCTTGCCGACGGTCAGGACCAGCGCCGACGGCGCGTAGAGGCTGTCCGCCCCGACGGAGTCGGCGTGTGCGACACCGCCCCCGACGCCCGTGACACAGCCGACGGCGAGCGCGGCCGCCGCTCCCAGGACCTTGATGCTGTACCGCATTCCGAACACTCCTTGGCTTGAGATCGCAAATACCGGACGCCCAGGACTCTTGCGCAAGCCCGGCGCGGACGCACATCGATCGATCGCTTTCGGTCCCGGATCGCTTACCGAGTGTTGGCCGATTGCGGATCGGGCCAGGTCGGAGCCGGCGCCAAGTCATCGACCGCCTGTCCATCATGTGGACAAAGTGGTTGTGGTTTAATCCGATACATCTTTCTGACCTGCGACGATGTTGCTTGACGCGCTTCCTGGTCGACGCATCTCGACCGAAAAGCGCCGCTTCCGGGAGCACCGGGAGCATCTGATGCCCCCGTATCAGTGGACGGACCGCAATCCGGCTGCCCGCTTGGCCGTGATCGACGTCTTCGCGAAGAGGCGTGGGAAGAGCGCGCCCGTTGCTGTCGCTCGGGGCTCGCGGCTGCGTCTCCGCTCCTGCCTTCGGCCCGCGTCGCGGCCGGCAGGCGAGATGCTGCCCGAGTCGCGACAGCTTACGAACAGCCACTGATCTCTGGCCCCAAGGAGCTCCAGCTCAAAGCCGCTCCGCCGCCCCAGCGGACCGTGCACAATCGAACGATGGTGCGGAACAGAGCTAGGACGCTGCACGATTTGGCCGAGCTGCAACGAGTCCTCACGCTAGTTCTTGACCACGTCGACCCGGACGCCGCAGGACTCGAATACCGACTGGTCGGCACCGGCGCCGCGTTGGCGCAGGGCGTCCGACTTCCCGTCGGCGATGTGGACGTCCTCGTGCCCCGGCGAGGCGATGTCGACACGATTGCAGCCGCGTTGTCTGGGTTCCGGTGCCTGGACTCGCCAGCTTGGCTTTCCGAGGCTCGGCAGTATTTCGCACGGTTTGAGGTGGATGAGATCCAAGTGGAGATCAGCACCATCGAGTGGCCGGCCGACACTGACACGTTCGAGTGCGTGGGGAGAGGCCCTTGGGAGCACTTCGTTCCGGTCAGCTTCGGCAAACACGTCGCTCCCGTGGTCGGCCTAGAGCTGCGATTGGTCTCTGAGCTTGTGCGAGACCGTCCCGAGCGGTACGAGCCGCTCATCGAGCACATGCGGCTCCACGGTGCAGACCTTCAACTCGTACAGAGAGCTATGAGTGAGCGGAAAGTGGATCCGGTCACTCATCAACGCGTCCTTGATCAATTTCAGTCCCGGTAGTTGGAGACCACGGCACTCACGATTGCCTGGGCCGTCGAAGGGCCGTCGAAGGATGGCCAACGGTGACCGACCTCGGCCCGCTCGTTCAGGTGCAGCAGTCGCATCCCGGGGCGCAGCCGCAGGCAGCCGGCTTGGAAGCTGGTGCCGCGTGGGTCGTTGGTACGGCGCAGCATCCCTTGCCCTGCCATGCGTCGCGGCCTTCCTTTACCGCGACGGCAGCGATGATCAGTGCCGCGACGGGGTCTGCCCAGGCCCAGCCCACGGTCGCGTTGGCCAGCAAGCCGATCAGCAGCACCCCGGAGAGGTAGGTGCACAGCAGGGTCTGCTTGGAGTCGGCTACGACTGAGGCGGAGCCGAGTTCACGGCCGGCGCGGCGCTGCGCGGCGGAGAGGAACGGCATGACCGCCAGCGACAAGGCGGCGAGGACAATGCCGGGGATTGATCGGTCTGCGTCCGAGGTGCCCAGGAGGGCGCGGATGGCGTCGACGGCGACGTAGGCGGCGAGCGCGAAGAAGGAGAGCGCGATGATCCGCAGGGCCCGCTGCTCTCTTGCCTCGCGTACGGAGTGGTCGCGGGCAGAGAACTGCCAGGCGACCGCGGCAGCCGAAGAGACCTCGATGACGGAATCCAGGCCAAAGCCGATCAGCGCGGTGGACGAGGCCAGGCTGCCGGCCGTGATGGCCACGACCGCTTCGATGATGTTGTAGGTGATGGTGGCCGCTACCAGCATCCGGATACGGCGACTCAGCGTTTCGCGGCGATCCGGGGACGGGCCGAGCGATATCGCGGCCATGTCAGCAGCAGACCTTCTCATCGGCATCGGGACAGGTACGACCCGCCTCCACTGCCACCACCGCTGTTCGCAAATCGTCCAGCGCGTGCCCCAGGCGGAGATCGGCGAGTTCGTAGCGGGTCCGCCGGCCAACCGGCACAGCGACGACCAGTCCGCAGTCACGGAGACAGGCCAGATGGTTGGACAGCCGCGTACGAGAGATCCCCAGAGCGTCCGCCAGATCGGACGGATGAGCCGGGGCCTCCCGCAGGGCGAGTAGCAACCGGCAGCGGATCGGATCGGCGAGCGCGCGGCCGAAACGGGACAGCACCTCGACCTCGGGAACGATGGACAGCATTCCGCGACAGTACACGCATTCGTGAATTCACGGTACGCTGACCCGTGGGGTCAAGGGGCACTACGTGCGGGGAAGGAATCCGCGCAGCGGTTGTTCGTTCTGGACGCTCGGCACGCTCTCACTGACCGTGACGCTCGTGGCTGTCCTCCTCGGGTGAGCCCAACGGCGGCTGCGTTCAAGCTGCACTCTCCCTTAAGACACTCCCGTGCCTTGCCGGGCGCAACCATGGGCCGTTGCGGGATGTCGAAGAGATGAGGGGTCTCAAGAGGGGGAGCGCCATGGGCAAAGCCATGTACGAGGAGAGGTCCCGGAACCCGTTTGCTGCCACGGTACGGCTTGACCCAGAGGTGTTGTTGATCGGCTTTCGGCCCACCGGCATGGAGGAGTTGCATTTGCTGGCCATGGCCGATGCGTTCCTGCGGGGTAAGTGGCTGGGCGGTGGCGGCACAGAGCGTCCGCTGTGGCACCTCCCGACGGCTCACGGCATTGTGCCGGTGACCCGCGTATCCGGGTCGGCCAAGCCGATACGGGTGCGCCGGGCAGCCGAGTTCGCAGCGACGCTGGGGCAGTTCGCGGTGCAGCAGTGCGGCGGTCCGGAGGAGGTTGCTCGCGCAGCTCAGCGGGCTGCGGAGGACGGCGTCCCGCTCTGGATCGCGCGGCGCTTCGCTTACGGGCCCACCGGCTCTGTCATGGTGGCGGTGGACCGGCGTTCTGTACGGGTCGACGTGCTGGCGGAGGGGGTCCCGGCCGTACGCATACGGGCGCCGTACGGCGTGTCCCTTGACCGGCGGGACCCGTCACGGGGCTTGGTGATGACCGTCAGCGACGAGTGGGCCTCGCTGGCCGTCAGCCGCCGCCCGTGGTTGGACTCGCTGGGAGGCTACGTGAGCGTCGAGATCCCGTGTCGGCGCTGGGAGTTGAGACGTCACCGCGGGCGCAGCTCGGACCTGACCTGCAACGGGCTACTGGTCGCACGGCTGACCCGGCCCGATCCGATCACCACGTACGAGAAACCCCTGCTGCTGCCGTTGGCGACCGTGGAGTTCGCGAACGCCACCCCCGACCCGCTCGACGCCGTTGTGGCCCACACTCTCGCGGTTGCCTTCGGCCTCGGCACGGGCACTGGCACCGTCCGGTTCGGGTCGCGCACTCCTCTGCCGGACGCCCGGGATCCGGTCGTGTGGGAGGAGTCCTGGTTCACTGGCGTGGGCACGGGTCCCGACGACTCCGGCCCGGGCAGCCGTGGCGATGGCTGGGGCGGCGGTGACGGAGGCGGAGGCGGTGATGGAAGTGGTGACGGAGGCGGAGACGGAGGCGGAGACGGAGGCGGTGACGGAGGCGGGTGACACGGCCCCGCCTCCGCCGATGCCGGGGTCGCCCGTCACGCCCCGCCTCCTGGCCGGTGGCCTACAGCAGACCAGCTTGCGAACTGTGCCATCCCCGACCGTCCGGCCCCGCGACTCCCCTAGCCCATGGCCCTCACCGTCGCGCTGACGGCTGAGTCGGCCCCACGGTTGCCCCATAACCGCAGGTGGAGGCCAGCAATCCCGTCCACGTCTCGTCCAGAGAGCCTGGTAGAGAGCGTGATCCAACGGCGCACAGGGAGACTGTGCACTTACGGCACCCTGCACAGCAGAAGGCCCCTGCCTGCGTTTACGCAGGTCAGGGGCCCTTTGCGTTCCTGTGGCGGCGCCAGGATTCGAACCTGGGAAGGCTGAGCCGGCAGATTTACAGTCTGCTCCCTTTGGCCACTCGGGCACACCGCCTGGGATTGCTGCCCGGACCCGCTCAGGGCGGTGCTCCGCG
>NZ_JBOHCV010000243.1:0-11042 GCF_050698815.1 Streptomyces sp. | reverse complement strand
CCGCTGCCCTGTTCCTGGACCGCCGGCGGCAGGCGGCGTACGCGCTCGCTGTCGCGCCGCCCGTCGTCGTCGCCGTCTCCGCGGTCTTCTTCCCCTTCGAGGGCATGCAGCCGATCCCCTGGTGGTCGGCGCTCTTCCCGCTCGCCGGCGCGGTGCCCGCCTTCCTGCTCGTACCGCGTGCGTGGCGCACGCTGCGGCTCAGCGCGCTGGTGTACGCGGTCGGTGTGCTGCTGACGTGGCTCATCCCGTCACAGGTCGGCTCGAACGTGGAGCGTCTCAGCCTGTTGTTCGGTGTCGTGACGCTGCTCGCCGCCGCGCCGCTGGTGATACGGGACTGGCGGTCGCGGCGCGGTGTGGCGATGGCGATCGCGCTCGTGGTGGCGATGGGCTGGCAGATCGCCAAGCCCGCCTACGACGTCTTCGCCACCACTCCGGACGACGCGTGGGCGCGCGAACTCGCCCCGCTGGTACGGCAGCTCAAGCGCGTCGACGCGAAGCGCGGCCGGGTGGAGGTCGTGCCCGTACGCAGCCACCGTGAGGCGTCCGCCCTCGTTCCGTACGTCAATCTCGCCCGCGGCTGGAACCGGCAGGCCGACACCGACCGCAACCCCGTCTTCTACGAGAACGGCGGTCTCACCGCCGCCAGTTACCACGACTGGCTGCGCCGGTGGGCGGTGCACTACGTGGTGCTGCCCGCCGACACGCCGGACGCGGCGGCCGAGGAGGAGGCCGGCATCGTACGGGCGGGACAGACCTATCTGCGGGAGATCTGGAGCGACGCGAACTGGCGGCTCTTCCGCGTCGCCGACCCGCTCCCGCTGGCCGACCCGCCCGCGAGCGTGGAGCACGCGGGCGCCGGCGAGGTGACGGTACGGGTGCCGGAGCGCGGTGCGGTGCTGGTGCGGATCCCGTGGTCGCCGTGGCTGGGCCTGGTCGACGACGAGGGGGAGGCCGTCGTGCCCCCGGAGCGGGGCGCCGCGAACCTGCACGGGTGTCTGCGCAAGGCCGAGCCCACGATCGGCGGACCGCCGCCGAAGGGCGAGGAGGATCCGGTGGTGGACACCTGGACCGTGCTGGAGGCCCCACGGCCGGGCACCTATCACCTCGCGGCGCCCTACCGGCTGCCACGCGGGACGCTCTGCCCGGACGGCGTGGGGGAGCGGACCCGCGAGCGGACCCGCTAGCCCCCGCTGCCGTAGGGCCGGGTGATGATCTCCATGGAGTGGCCGTCGGGGTCGGCCCAGTAGACGCCACGGCCGCCGTCGTTGTGATTGATCTCGCCGGGCCGCTCGTGGAAGGGGTCGGCGTAGTACGTGATTCCCGCGCCCCGGACGCGGTCGAAGATCGCGTCGAATTCCTCTTCGGAGACGATGAAGGCGTAGTGCTGCGGGGTAATGGGCCGGCCGTCCGCGTCGGCGAAGTCGAGCGCGACCTCGTTGGCGGTGACGACGGGCAGGAACGGACCGTACTGCGGCCGCACTTCGAGCCCCAGCAGGGAAGCCAGGAAGTCGGCCGAGACCTCTTTGCTCGTGGCGTGGACGATGGTGTGGTTGAGCTGTACGGCCATGGTCGGTCACTCCTCACGCCCCCGGTGCCGGGGCAGTCGGCCGACGGGGCCGCGGTACCCCGTCCTTCCGTCCCTTCCAACAGGAGAACCGGGGCACCGAATTTCCGTAACCGTTCCACCTTTGGGCCTACTGCCTCGGACCCAGTGCCTGGAACCCCGGGCCGCGGGGGCTCATCCGCGGCAGCAGCGGCACCAGGGTGTCCCAGCGCTGCATCTCACATCCGTTCTTTCGGGTGACGTGCGTGTTCACGCGGCGGCCTGCCCAGTGGCCGCGGATGTGGGCGTTCGCCGGGCCCCCGTACTGCAGCGTGCAGGGGGCGCCCGCCCGGGCCGGGGCGAACGGTTCCTTGCCCCACACCGTCGCCTCGTCCAGTCCGTCGCACGCGCTCCGGGGGTCGGGGTGGTCGCCGGCGGCGGGGTGGCAGTGCAGATGGTGCGTGCCGTCGTAGGCGGCGTTGCCCGAGTGCGTGACGGTGACGGTGAGATGGTCGGGGTGTCCGAAGCCGCCGTCGTGCGCGAGCGCGGCCGGAGTGGCGGCGAGGACCGCCGCGGTGACGGTGACGGCGACGGTGAGGCGGCGGATCGGCATCAGGGCTCCAGGGGACGCTGGTACGGGGGCAGGGCCGGGACGGCCGGGGCAGGACCGGCAGGGGGCAATGGGGACCCCTTGGCGGACCAACGTCCGGTCAGCGGCGAGGTCACGGGGATGGCCGTGGACCGGCCCGAACGGGCTACCCCGCCCCGCTGTCCCGCCCCCCGTCCCGCCCCGCTTCCGTGTCACCCGGGCTGCTGGACCGGGCCCGGCTCGGCAGGCACGTCCGTCCTGATCTGCCAGCGCCCCCTCGGCGTGCCGGGCACGGCTTTCCCCTGCCGGTCCCACTCCTGCGCGAGCCCGGCGTAGATGGGTTCCAGCCAGTAGGCGCCGGTCAGCTCCGCGAACTGCGTCGCGGGCCCGGCGAGTCCGTCGTGGTGGGTGGGCCGGAGGACGATGAACGAGGTGTTTCCCATGCCCGCTGCAACAGTGACCGACGGGAACAGGACACCCTGCCGGCAGCCGCTTCACCGCGACGAGAGTCGCCGTTCGATCACGCGTTGGTCACGCTGCGTGGGCCGTACTGCCGGCACCGCCTGCTTCAGTGGATCTGACGGCGGACCAGTTCATGGAACTCGCCGCCCGTGTCCTTGAGCAGTTCGGCGGGCGATCCCTGCTGGACGATCCGCCCCGCCGACATCACGATGACCCGGTCGGCGTCCATCACGGTGGACAGCCGGTGGGCGATCACGATGCGGGTGGCCTGCAGCTTGCGGGTGCTCTCGGTCACGATGCGCTGGGTCTCGTTGTCCAGCGCGCTGGTGGCCTCGTCGAAGAACAGGATGCGCGGGCGCCGGATCAGGGCCTGGGCGATCATCAGGCGTTGCCGCTGACCGCCGGATACGGCGGCGCCGCCGTCGGCGAGCATGGTGTGCATCCCCATCGGCATCCGTTTGATGTCCTCGGCCAGTCCCGCCATCTCGGCGGCCTCCCACGCCTCTTCCGGCGTGAAGATCTCCGCGCCGCAGATGGAGTCCAGGATGGAGCCGACGAAGGGCTGCGCGTTCTGCAGAACGACACCGCACTGCCGGCGCACCGCCGACTGGTCGAGTGCGGACAGGTCCTGACCGTCGTAGAGCACGCTCCCGTTGACCGGTTTGTCGAAGCCGATGAGCAGCCGGAGCAGGGTCGACTTGCCGCAGCCGCTGGCCCCGACGACCGCCACGAACTCGCCCGCCCGGATCCGGAAGGACACGTCGTCGAGCGTCAGCGGGCCGTCCTCGCTGTACCTGAAGGACAGCTGCCTGGCCTCGATCTCGCCGGACAGCGGGCCGGGCTGGGTGCTTCCGCCGCGTACCTCGGTGGGCTCGTGCAGCACCGGCTTGATCTGCTCGAACATCGGCAGCACGGAGGCCGCCGAGATGAGTGCACCGGTGAGCTGCGTGACCGAGGTCAACATCATCGTCACGGCGGTGTTGAAGGTGAGGAAGCCACTCGCCGACAGGCTGCCGCGAGCAGGCCCGGCGAGCAGCATGAACATGAGGAGTGAGCAGGCCGGCAGATAGACCGAGTTGAGCACCGTGGTCAGGTTCTTGATCCGGCCGATCCGCTGCTGCAGTTCACGGCTGCGGGCGAACTCCCGTGCCCAGGCGGCGTAGGCGAAACTCTCCGCCGCCGCGACGCGCAGCTTGGGCAGTCCTCGCAGGGTCTGGAACGCCTGGTTGTTCAGCTTGTTGCTGAGCTCGATCAGTTCCCGCTGCCAGCGCAGCTGCCACAGACCCATGCCGAGGAACGCGGCGGCGATGACGATCAGCAGAGCGATCGCGGTGAGCGCCAGCGGGACGCTGTAGAAGAGCAGCAGCACGACGTTCATCGAACCGACCGTGCAGGCTTGCACGGCGATCGGGCCGACGCCGGACATGACGCGGCGGATGGTGCTGATGCCCATGGCCGCGCTGGCCAGTTCACCGGTGGAGCGTTCGGTGAAGAACTTCGTCGGCAGGCGCAGCAGCCGGTCCCAGACGGCGGGTTGCAGCGTGCTTTCGACGCGCCCCTCCATGCGCAGGATGGACATGTTCTGCAGCAGCATGAACGCCGCCGTGACGACGCTGCTGAGCACGATCGCCAGCGAGACCTGCGTGATGAGGCTGGTCTCGGCGTTCGGTACGAAGACACCGAGCACCTGTCCGGTGGCGATGGGCACCAGTGCGCCGAGGCCGACCGCGACCAGCCCGCCGAGCACGAGATTGCGCAGGTCCATGCGGGTTCCGCGCAGACTGAAGCGCAGCAGCCGCATGGCACTCATCGGCCGTTCGGGCAGCGGGCGGTAGAACATGACGGCCCGCTGTTCGAACTCCGCCGCGTTGGCCTTGCCGACCCTGGTCCACTCCCCGTCGGCGTCCACCGCCTGGTAACGGCCGCGCCGCCACAGCAGGGCGACCGGTTCCCCGGTTCCGGTCCGCTGGCCCACCAGCGGACCGGTGTTCTCCCGCCACCAGCGGCCCTGGAACCTGATGACGCGGGTTCGGACCCGTGAGCTCAGCGCGATGCGCTCGACCGGGTTCGTACGGTCGTTCAGTTCGGTGCCGCGCTCGGGGGCGGAGAGCCGGATCCCGGCGGCGTCGCCGACTCTGCGGCAGACGGCGAGCGCGGCGTCGTCGGTCACCGCCGAGCTGCCGGCGGCGCCCTTGCCCGAGGTGTTGATGGAGGCCAGCAACGCCTGGTCCGCGTGTGCGCGGACAGCCTCCCCGGCCTCGATGCCGGCCGCCGTACGGTCCTCGTGAGCGCGTTCGATCCGCTCGATCCAGCGGTCCAGCGCGGACAGCAGCCGGTACTGCTGGTTGACCATGCGCTGCCACGTCGCGCCGTCGACGAGCAGCTGGCCGGCCGCCTCGGCGCTGAACTCGGCGCCGTACTGCACGCTGCCGGGGTCCACCCGCATCCACAGGATGTCGTCGTCCGCGGCCGGCTCGGCCTCGTCCGACAGTGCCTCCGGTCCGTGACCGGGCAGTCCGTCCAGCGGGGCGGCGAACAGGACGCGGAGGCTCCGCGCGATACCGAGCCCGAACGCGGACTCCAGCGGGCTGAGGCCGCCGCTCTGGGTGTTCCAGGCCGGCCCCTCGCCGTATCCGCTGTACGGGTGGAACTGTCCGTAGGCGTCGTACTGGCCGTACTCGGGCCGGAACAGCTCCCGGATCTCGATCCTGCGCAGTACGCACTCCCGCAGCGGCCTGCCGACCAGCGTGTGCTGGGTGCCCTCGACCGGTCCGAGCAGCAGGGTTCCGGGCCCGAGCCGGCCAAGGAAGTGCCAGTGCCCCTGCTGAACGGCGTCGACCGCGAACAGGTCCATCGCCCCGGCCGTCACCAGCCAGAGCACGTGGGGCCCCTCCAGCGACACACTGCTCCGGCCGGCACAGTCGGCCTGCTCGCCCAGTGCCCCGAGCGCGCCGATCACCGCGTCGCCGTCGCCGGGGACCGGTCCCGCGCCGGGGTTCGGTGCCGCGCCGGGGGCGCCCGCGGGGCCTGCGGCGCCGGGCTGGTGAGCGGCGTAAGGGTCTACGGACGTCACCTCAGTGCTCCCTGACCAGCTGGGCGTACGGCCCGCCCGAGGCCACCAGTGCCTCGTGCCGACCGCGTTCCACCACCGTGCCGTGGTCCAGCATGACGATCTCGTCGCTGTCGCGGACGGTGCTCAGCCGGTGCGCGATGACGACGCAGGCGCAGCCGCGCCGCCGCAGGTTGTCGATGATGAGCTGCTCGGTCTCGGCGTCCAGGGCACTCGTCACCTCGTCCAGGACCAGGATGCTGGGCCGGCGGACCAGCGCGCGGGCGATCTCCAGGCGCTGGCGCTGACCGCCGGAGAAGTTGCGGCCGTCCTGCTCGACGCGGCTGTGGATGCCGCCCGGCCGCCGGGTGAACAGGTCGAGGACGGCGGCGTCCTCGAGTGCGGTGGTGACCGCCTCGTCCGTAATGGACGGGTCCCACAGTGCCACGTTGTCCCGCACCGTGCCCTCGAAGAGGAAGACGTCCTGGTCGACGAAGGAGACCGAGGCGGCCAGGGCGCTGCGTGAGATGTCCTCCAGCCGCTGCCCGTCGATGCGGATCACTCCCTCCCAGGGACTGTAGAGACCGGATATCAGCCGGGAGACGGTGGACTTGCCGCTGCCGGAGCCGCCGACGAGTGCGACCTGCTGGCCCGGGCCGACGGACAGTGAGAAGTCGGTGAGCAGCGGTTTGTCCAACGGGCTGTAGCCGAAGGTGATGCTCTCCAGCTCCACATGGCCCCTGAGCCGCCGGGTGCTCGCCGCCGGTTCGCGCCGGGAGTAGAGCGTGTCCACGGGGAAGTTCTCGACGTCCTTGAGCCGGGCCACGTCGGCCGCGAAGTCCTGGATGCGCCCGGCCACTCCGTTCAGCCGGGTGATCGGTGCGGTGAAACGGGTCACCAGCGCCTGGAAGGCGACCAGCAGACCGATGGAGATGTGCCCCTCCACCGCCCGCGTCCCGCCGATCATCAGGATCAGCGCGCTGTTGAGCGTGGCGAGTGTGGGGGCGACGACAGCCAGCGCGGCGGTCGGCACCCCGAGCTTCTGCTGCTCGTCCAGAGTGGTCGCGTGCTGGCCGGCCCACCGGCGGAAGTAGCCGTTCTCGCCGCCGGTGGCCTTCATGGTCTCGATCAGCTGGAGACCGGTGTAGGAGGTGTTGGTCAGCCGGGCGCTGTCCGCCCGCAGCTTCTGGGTACCGGTCGCCCGCAGCCGGATCACCACCCGCATCGCCACCACGTTCAGCAGCGCGATCAGCACACCGACGATGGTCAGTTGCGGGTCGTACGTCCACAGCAGGAGCGCGTAGAGGATCACGACCACGGCGTCCACACCGGCCGCGGCCAGGTCCCGGGCCAGGGTTTCGGCGACCGTGTCGTTGGACTGCAGGCGCTGGACGAGGTCGGCCGGACTGCGCTGGGCGAAGAAGGTGACCGGCAGTCTCAGCAGATGCCGGAAGAACCGGGCGCTGCTGAGCGTGGAGGAGATGATGCGCCCGCGCAGCAGATTCGCCTGCTGGAGCGCGGTCAGCACGGCCGTCAGGACGACCATGGTGCCCATGGAGGCGAAGAGGGTGCTCAGCAACGACGTCTGGTTGCCGATCAGGAACATGTCGATGTACGTACGGCTCAGGGCCGGCACCGCGGCGCCGACGGCGACCAGCAGGAGGCTGGCGAGCAGGGCGGCGATCATCGTGCCCGTGGTGCCGCGCAGCCGCGTCGGCATCGCGCTCATGAACCCCGGCCGCCTGCCGCCACGGCGGAAGTCCTCGTCGGGCTCGAAGGTCAGGACGACGCCGGTGAAGCTGGTGTCGAAGTCCTCCATCGCCACGAAGCGGCGGCCCTTGTCGGGGTCGTTGATGTGTACGCCTCGCCGGCCGAAGCGGCGGCCCGTTCCGTCGTAGACCACATAGTGGTTGAACTCCCAGAACAGGATGGCGGGCACCGGCACCTCCGCGAGGGCGGCCGGTTCCATCTGCATGCCCTTGGCCGTCAGACCGTAACTGCGGGCGGCTTTGAGCAGGTTGCTGGCCCGGGAGCCGTCGCGGGAGACGCCGCAGGCGATCCGCAGTTCCTCCAGGGGCACGTGCCGGCCGTAGTGGCCGAGCACCATGGCCAGGGCCGCGGCGCCGCACTCCAGCGCCTCCATCTGCAGCACCGTGGGGCTGCGAACGGGCTTCTGCCGACGGCCCTTGGGTATCGGCTGGGGCGCCGCCGGGGCCGGTGCGGCACCGCCCGTACGGTGCCGTCCGCCGCCCCTGCCGTTCGGGCGGTGCTTCCCGCGCCCCGGTGGCGGCAGCTGCGGCTGCGGCGCCGCGGCATCGTGCTGGGAGGTCATGGGAGCAGCCAATCGATCGGACGCTCGGCGGGCAGATGGATGGCACCCTCGGCCATCGTCATGGAGGCGACCCGGTACGGGGGGCCCTGGTCCGACGACCACTGATAGCCGGACTTGGTGGTCGCCGACTTGTCCAGCCGCACCATGACCGCCACGGGCTGGCCCTCCTTGGAGAACTGCGCGCCCAGCTGGCTGTTGCCGAGGAAACCGGTGATCTGCTGCTGGGTCTGCTGTGCCCGCCCGACCGCCTGGACGGTGCCACGCAGCACACCGTAGCGCTGCGTCGGGGCCGACTGGACCTTCAGGTCGACCGACGATCCCACGGGGACGGTCGCGCCGTTGCTGCCGGGCACGTACAGCATCGCCACGAGCGGCTCGTCGGCGCTGTCGATCCGCTCCACCGTCGCCACGTCCTTCCCGGTGACGACCACCGAGCCGATCTTGGCGGTCAGTGTGGTCACCCGGCCCGCGGCCACGGCGCGTACCGCGCGGTCACCGCGCTCCGTACGGACCTTCAGCAGCGGTGCGCCGGCCCGCAGCATGTCGCCCTCGTCGGCCAGGACCTCGGTGACCTGGCCCGCGACCGGGCTCTGCAGGAGGTAGCTGCCCTGGGCGTGGGTGAGGACGCCGGGGGCGCTCAGCTTCGACGACACCTTGCCGGTCACGGCCCAGTAGGACGCTCCGGCCAGGACGAGGACGGTGACGAGCAGCACGAGGAGGCCCTGCGGCCGTGCGAAGCGCACGGGCAGGTCGAGTTCCTCGGGCGACTGCAGATTGGAAAGGGCCTTCTGCCGGAACTGCACAGGACTATTCCCTCAACCGCGTTCGTATCTTTCGGGCACGGAACTTCTTCCCTCGGGCGCGCGATGGCGTCGTTCGTCGTCGTTTGACGTCAACTCGATTGAAAAGGTGGGAAACTGACAGTTGTTCACAATGGCCCACACACGTCCGTAAGCCCCGGAACCACTGGGTTCCGGGGCTCACGGTCACCCCACTGCGAGCAAATGCACCAAGCAGGCTGAGTGTTAAAGCAACTGACTCTGCCGCGTGGCGGCGAGCTTCGTCTCAGAGACCGGCGAGGCTGGTGACCCCGGCGGTGTTGACGCCGGTGGTGCCCTCGACGGTGTCGGTGACGGTGCCGAGTGTGCCGGTGACGGAGACCGGGGAAACGGAGTCGACGGCGCCGACGGCCGCGCCGAGGACACCACCGGAAACGTTGTCCAGCTCGCTGTCGGCAATCTCGCGGGTCTCAACCTGGGGCGTGAAGTCCATGACTTGCGCTTCCCTTCGTTCGCTACTGGTGTGTTCTCTAATAGCATCGGCCGGCTCGGCGGTAAGGCCGTCCGGCCGCGAGCGGTCGTCGGCACCCGAGAACGGGAACCAATCGTTCAACTTCCGCGTCTGGCCCGATCAAAGCACGCTCGTGCGTCGCCCGGCCACTCGTTCGCAAGCCGCTCCCGTGCCGGTCCCGCTCTCAACTTCGTCGACGTGTGACTTCGTCCACGACTTCGTGACCATCCCTTCACTTCGCGCACTGGTGTCATCGCCCGGTTGTGGCGCCTGCGACGACGCTCGAGGCGACATTTCCATCCCAAGACCTCGGAGTGACCGCCAGGCGGAACCTCGTGTGCCGCATGTACGCACACGATGTGCAGGTTCGCTGAAATCCGTTTCGATGGCCGGGACTCACCGCGTCGCAGGTCCTTGACCTGCGGGTGCACGGCACGTGGCACCCGGTGACCCGGGGTGATCGCCGCTGTCCGCACCGGAGTTGGGTCGCGTTACCGGTGTCTAAGTGTGCTACGGGCGGAATGACCCGTTGAAATGATGAGAGGCCCCACAAATGCCCCCTGACACCTCACCCGGCGCCGCCGACGAGCGGCGTCGGGAGGTGTGAACGGCCTCTGCGGCCGGGCGGGTTGAGTTGTCTGCGGCCATTCGGGTGAGCGTCAGTGACCCGGGAGCGCCGGTCGCGTTGGGCAGGAAGCCGCTGGCAAACGTAAACGGCGGCCATGACGTACAAAGGGAGTTCAGCCATGAAGGCGATCAAGAGTGTCGCAGTCGTTGGGGCCGCGGCCGGTCTGCTCATCGGAGGGGCGGGCGTCGCTGCCGCCAACGACGGTGCTCAGGGTGCTGCGATCGGTTCGCCTGGCGCCATCTCGGGCAACGTGACCCAGGTCGTGACCAACCTCCAGGCCAACCTGTGCGGCAACAGCACGAACATCATCGTCGGCTTCCTGAACCCGACGTTCGGCAACGCCTGCGTCAACCGCTGACCTGAGGCGGACGGGCGGGACGGGCCGGCTCCAGAAGAGGGCCGGGAGATCCCACCGTGACGCATGCCACCCGAGCCCTCGGCCGATGTGCCGAGGGCTCGGGTGTTTTGTGCTGGTGCCGGTGTCCGTGATGCCGGCGAGGGACACCGTGCGCTCTCTTCGCAGACGGCACGTTCTCTTCGGGGCCGGGACGCACGCCCGCTCGCCGCGCGAGCGGCTTCCTGGCACTGAGAATCAAAGCCTGAGAATCAAAGCCCGTCACAGCGGGACCCTCCGTCAGCGGCACGAACGCTCTCGTTCGTGAGGAAGGGCCGGACCCCCTCGAGAGGTCGTGCGGCGGGGCCCGGTCCGGGATGGAAACGCGACCTGGCCCCTCTCCCGGAACATTCCTGGGAAAGGGGCCAGAATCCGTGCGATTGTGCTATCGAGTGTTCTTACCCGGACCGCACGGCCCGCGCTCCTGGATACCGTCAGCGGTTGACGCAGGCGTTGCCGAACGTCGGGTTCAGGAAAGCGATGCCGGCGTTGGTGCTGTTGCCGCACAGGTTGGCCTGAACATTGGTCACGACCTGGGTCACATTGCCCGAGATAAAGCCCGGCGAACCGATCGCAGCGCCCTGCGCACCGTCGTTGGCGGCAGCAGCACCCGCGCCTCCGACGAGCAGACCGGTCGCAGCGCCAACCAGAGCAAGGCTCTTGATCGCCTTCATCACTTAACTCCCTCATATGCGTGTAGTGCGGTCCCCACCTGTACCAAGCGGGCAGCATGCACAACGCGACATAAACAACAG
>NZ_JBOHCV010000242.1:0-5679 GCF_050698815.1 Streptomyces sp. | reverse complement strand
AGCCTGGTCCCCGTCCTCGGGGAGCTGTAGAAATCTCCACACAGGCCCGAACGGGCACTTCGGTGACCGATCGGAGCCGTGACCGAACGGAGAGAGGGGAGCACGTACCCATGAGCGCGGAGGAGCGGCAGCGTGAGATCGTCGGTGCGGCCCGGCGCACCGGCTCCGTCGACGTCGCCGAACTCGCCGTCGAGCTGGGCGTCGCGAAGGAGACGGTCCGCCGTGACCTGCGCGTACTGGAATCGCACGGGCTGCTGAGGCGTACGCACGGTGGCGCCTACCCCGTGGAGAGCGCGGGTTTCGAGACGACGCTCGCCTTCCGCACCACCATGCACGTCCCCGAGAAACGCCGGATCGCCGCCGCCGCGGTCGAGCACCTCGGCGAGGCCGAGACGGTCTTCATCGACGAGGGCTTCACCCCCCAGCTCATCGCCGAAGCGCTGCCCCGCGACCGTCCGCTGACCGTCGTCACCGCCTCGCTGGCCGCCGCGGGCGCCCTGGCCACGGCCGAGGAGATCACGGTGCTGCTGCTCGGCGGCCGGGTACGCGGCGGCACCCTGGCCACCGTCGACCACTGGACGACCAAGATGCTCGCCGGATTCGTCATCGACCTGGCCTTCATGGGCGCCAACGGCATCTCCCGCGAGCACGGCCTGACCACGCCGGACCCGGCCGTGAGCGAGGTCAAGGCGCAGGCGATCCGGGCGTCGCGGCGACGGATCTTCACGGGCATGCACACGAAGTTCGGTGCCGTGAGCTTCTGCCGGTTCGGGGAGGTCGGGGACTTCGAGGCGATCATCACCTCCACCGGCGTGCCCGCCGCCGAGGCCCACCGCTACTCGCTCCGCGGACCCCAGGTCATCCGCGTCTGACCGCGCCCCGTACCCCGCCCCGCCCCCTTCACCCGCACCCGCGCCGCCCCCGCCCAGCCCCCTCATGACCAGGAGACCTCCATGCGCACTCACCCCATGCGCGCTCACCGCCGCCACCGGGCGCGCGCTGTCATCGGGGTCGTCACAGCCAACGTGCTGCTGGCCGCCTGCGCCGGAGCCGGCAGTCTCGGCACCGGCGGCGACACGATCAACGTCCTGATGGTGAACAACCCGCAGATGGTCGAGTTGCAGAAGCTCACCGCCAAGCACTTCACGAAGAAGACCGGCATCAAGGTCAACTTCACGACGCTGCCGGAGAACGACGTCCGCGACAAGATCAGCCAGGACTTCGCCAACCAGGCCGGTCAGTACGACGTCGCCACCATCAGCAACTACGAGGCGCCGATCTACGCCAAGAACGAATGGCTGCGCCCCCTGGACCCGTACCTCAAGAAGGACGCGGACTTCGACCAGAAGGACATCCTCCCGCCGCTGCGCGAGTCGCTCACCGGCGAGGACGGCAAGACCTACGGCCAGCCCTTCTACGGCGAGTCGTCCTTCCTCATGTACCGCAAGGACGTCTTCGCGAAGAAGGGACTGAAGATGCCCGCCAAGCCGACCTGGCAGCAGGTCGCGAAGCTCGCCGCCGAGGCGGACGGCGCGCAGCGGGGCATGAGCGGCATCTGCCTGCGCGGGCTGCCCGGCTGGGGCGAGCTGATCGCACCGCTGACCACGGTGGTCAACACCTTCGGCGGCACCTGGTTCGACAAGGACTACAACGCCAGGCTCACCGACCCCGCCTTCGTCAAGGCCACCAAGTTCTACGTCGACCTGGTGCGCGAGCACGGCGAGTCCGGCGCCACCCAGTCCGGATTCGCCGAGTGCCTGAACAACATGACGCAGGGCAAGTCAGCCATGTGGTACGACGCCACCTCGGGCGCCGGGCCCCTCGAAGCCGCCAAGTCCCCAGTCAAGGGAAAGATCGGTTACGCCCCCGCACCCACCGTCAGGACCAAGTCCTCAGGCTGGCTCTACACCTGGGCCTGGGGTCTGCAGAAGGCGTCCCCCAACCCGGACAAGGCGTACAAGTTCATCTCCTGGGCCTCCAGCAAGGAGTACGAGCGGCTGGTCGGCAAGGAGTTCGGCTGGGCCAACGTGCCGGCGGGCAAGCGCGCCTCCACCTATGAGATACCCGAGTACGAGAAGACCGCGGGAGCCTTCGGCGACGTCACCCGCAAGGCCATCACCGAGACGGACCCGCGCGACCCCGGCGTGCAGCAACGCCCGACCATCGGCATCCAGTTCGTGGACATCCCCGAGTTCGCCGACCTGGGCACCAAGGTCTCCCAGGAGCTCAGCGCGGCCATCGCCGGACGGCAGTCCGTCGAGACGGCCCTGAAGAAGTCACAGCAGCTGGCCGAGAAGGTCTCCGAGGAGTACGAGGGGCGAGGACGATGACCACCGCGACGACGGCCACCCCGCCCGGCACCCCCGCGCCGGACACCGAACGCCCCGCGCCGCGCACCGCACCACCCGCCCGGCTGCGCGCCTGGGTGACCCGCGCACCGCTGCTGCCCGCCCTGGTCTTCCTCATCGTCGTCACCCAACTGCCCATGGTGGCCACGCTGGTGATCTCGGTCTTCGACTGGAACGCGCTCTATCCGGAGGCCCGCGCCTTCAACGGTCTCGCCAACTACGGCGAGGTGCTCGGCGATCCCGCCCTGCGCAAGTCCGTGCTCACCACGATCCTGCTCACCGTCACCGTGGTCCTGGTCAGCCTGGTGCTGGGGCTGCTGCTCGCCCTGCTGCTCGACCGCCGCTTCAAGGGCCGCGGCCTGGTCCGTACGATGCTCATCGCGCCCTTCCTGCTGGTGCCGGTCGCCGCGGCGCTGCTGTGGAAGCACGTGCTCTACAACCCGGAATACGGACTCTTCAACGGCGTGCTGCACTGGATTCTCGGCGACGGTGCCACCCAGCCGGACTGGGTCGCCAAGATGCCGCTGGGCGCCGTCGAGGCCTCGCTGGTGTGGCAGTGGACGCCGTTCATGATGCTGATCCTGCTGGCCGGACTGCAGAGCCGTCCCGCCGACATCATCGAGGCCGCCCGGATCGACGGGGCCGGCGCCTGGCAGATCTTCCGCTTCCTCACGCTGCCCCATCTGCGCCGCTACCTGGAGCTGGGCGCCCTGCTCGGCACCGTCTACATCGTGCAGAACTTCGACGCCGTCTTCACGATCACCTCGGGCGGACTCGGCACCGCCAACCTGCCCTACACCGTCTACCAGACCTTCTACCAGGGCCACGAGTACGGAGTGGCCTCGGCGGCGGGCGTGCTGGTCGTGATCGGTTCCCTCGTCATCGCCACCTTCGCGCTGCGGGTGGTCTCGTCCCTCTTCCGCGAGGAGGCCCGTTCATGAGCGCCGTCGCAAGCACCCCTACCCCCGCACCGAAGAGCGTCCGCAGGAGGAACGCCGGGCTGGGCGTGGCCGCCTGGCTCGCCGGCATCCTGTTCGTGCTGCCCGTGCTGTGGATGGCACTGACCTCGCTGCACTCGGAGTCCGACGCGGCCACCAACCCGCCCTCCCTCGCCGCGCCCCTCACCCTCGACGGCTACCGCGAGTTCTTCGGTGCCGGGGGAGGGCCCAGTCCCTGGTACTCGCTGGCCAACTCGCTGACGGCGTCGGTGGTTTCCACCCTGCTGGTGCTGCTGCTGGCCCTGCCGGCCGCGTACGCGCTGTCCATCCGGCCGGTACGCAAGTGGACTGACGTGCTGTTCTTCTTCCTCTCCACGAAGATGCTGCCCGTCGTCGCCGGCCTGCTGCCGATCTACCTCTTCGCCAGGAACACCGGGATGCTGGACAACATCTGGCTGCTCGTCATCCTCTACACCTCGATGAACCTGCCGATCGCGGTATGGATGATGCAGTCCTTCCTCGCGGAGGTACCGGTCGCGCTGATCGAGGCGGCCCAGATCGACGGCGCCCGGCTGCCCGTCATCCTCACCCGGGTCGTCGCCCCGATCGCCATGCCGGGCATCGCCGCCACCTCGCTGATCTGCTTCATCTTCAGCTGGAACGAGCTGCTCTTCGCCCGGGTCCTGACGGGCGTCGTCGCCCAGACCGCACCCGTCTTCCTGACCGGATTCATCACCAGCCAGGGCCTGTTCCTGGCGAAGGTGTGCGCCGCGTCGCTCGTCATCTCCCTGCCAGTACTCGCGGCAGGGTTCGCCGCCCAGGACAAGCTGGTCCAGGGCCTGTCTCTAGGAGCCGTGAAATGAAGGCAGCGCTCGTCGAGTCGCCCGGCAAGGTCGCGCTCACCACCGTGCCCGACCCCACGCCAGGCCCCCGCGAGGTGGTCGTCGACGTGGCCGCGTGCGGACTGTGCGGCACCGATCTGCACATCCTGCAGGGCGAGTTCGCGCCGTCGCTGCCGCTGGTGCCCGGCCACGAGTTCGCCGGTGAGATCGTCGGAGTGGGCAGTGAGGTCACCGAGGTGGCACTGGGCGACCGGGTCGCCGTCGACCCGTCGCTGTACTGCTACGAGTGCCGCTACTGCCGCACCGGGCACAACAACCTCTGCGAGCGGTGGGCCGCCATCGGCGTCACCACGGCGGGCGGAGCCGCCGAGTTCGCCGTCGCGCCCGTCGCCAACTGCGTCAAGCTGCCCGAGCACATACGCACCCAGGACGCCGCCCTCATCGAACCGCTGTCCTGCGCCGTACGCGGCTACGACGTGCTCAAGAGCCAGCTCGGCTCCCACGTACTGATCTACGGCTCGGGCACGATGGGCCTGATGATGCTGGAGCTGGCCAAGCGGACCGGTGCGGCAAGCGTCGACATGCTCGACCTCAACGAGGAGCGGCTGGCCACGGCCCGCCGGCTCGGCTGCTCCTCGTCGGCGGCCGGCGCGGACGAACTGGACCGGCCGCAGGGCTGGGACCTGGTCATCGACGCCACCGGCAACGCGGCGGCGATCCAGGACGGCCTCGGCCGGGTCGCCAAGGCGGGCACCTTCCTCCAGTTCGGCGTCTCCGACTACGCGACGACGGCCACCATCGAGCCGTACAAGATCTACAACCAGGAGATCACCATCACCGGCTCCATGGCCGTGCTGCACAGCTACGAGCGGGCTGCCGAGCTCTTCGCGGGCGGTGTGCTCGACCCGGACGTCTTCATCTCCGACCGGCTGCCGCTGGAGAGCTACCCGGCGGCGCTGGACCGGTTCGCGGCGGGCAAGGGACGGAAGATCATCGTCGTGCCCTGACGCGCGGCAGGGCGGCGCTTGGCGGAATGATCGTGTCCGGTGTGCTGTTGTGCTGGGTATGAAGGCCATCACTTTGCAGCAATACGACGGGCCGGACGCGCTCGAGGTCACAGAGCAGCCCGAACCGAAGGTCGGCCCGGATCAGGTCCTGGTCAGGGTGAGGGCCGCGGGCGTCAACCCGGTCGACTGGAAGGTCGCGGCGGGCTACCTCGACCAGATCCAGGAGGTGAGCTTCCCGCTCGTCCCGGGCTGGGACGTGTCCGGTGTCGTGGAGCGAACCGGCGCGGACGCCGGGGAGTTCGCCGTCGGCGACGAGGTCATGGGCTACGTGCGCAAGGACGAGGTCCGGCACGGCACGTACGCCGAACTGGTCGCCGCCCCGGTCCGTACCCTCGCCCGGAAGCCCGCCTCACTCGACTGGCAGCAGGCGGCCGGGCTGCCGCTCGCCGGACTCACCGCGTACCAGTCGCTGCAGCGGCTCGGCGTCGGCGCGGGCGACACCGTGCTCATCCACGCCGCTTCCGGCGGAGTCGGCTCGCTGGGC
>NZ_JBOHCV010000241.1:0-2985 GCF_050698815.1 Streptomyces sp. | reverse complement strand
AGCCTGAACTGACGCAGGAATACCCGGTGGCATGGGCGGTCCGGTTCGACTCGCAGGAACATCTGGACACGGGAGAACTCGCGAAGGCCCCCTTCACCCGGGTGCTCATCGTCCCGAAGGACGGCGGAGCGCCTCACTTTCCACCGAGCAACATCCCGGTGGCCGCATACATGGAGCAGCTCTCCGCGAACCAGCCCCCCACGGGGGCCTGACGCATCATGGTCGACGCCCGGCAGCAGGCACTCCACTGGTTGCAGGCCACCTACGGCGGCCTCGTCGAACTGGCCCAGCAGGAGCCCGTCGCGGAGGACTCCGCGACGTGGCTGTTCGGCTGCCGGTCCATGCGCCAGCCCGGCTACCCGCCGACTCCCATGCTGGCGGCGTCCGTTGTCGTACCGAAGGACGGCAGCATCCCCTTCCATCCGGCGGCCAACGACCCGCTGGCGGACATCGCCGAGTTCGGCCGCGCGCCCTCGCCCCGACTCCCGGAAAACCAGGCGCGCAAGCTCAACTCCCGTGGCTGCGTGGTCACGGTCGCCTCAGCCATCAACGGCGCTCCGACCAGCTCACTTCCCTGGACGCCGGCGCACGAGGCACCCGGCTGGTGGACGCTGCTGCTGCGCCGGTACTTCCCGGGCGCGGAGCAACTGCACTGCGCGAGCTGGGACGACGTCATCGTCAAGGCACAGGAACCGGGACTGGGCACGCAGGGTGTGGTGTGGGTACGGCGTGAGACGGGGGGCGTGGAGACGACCGGCCACCTGATCTACGTGCTCAACGACAAGAACGGGGTCACCTTCCTCGACGGCATGACGGGCGCCCTCGCCAAACTCGACGCCGAAGGCATCCGCAGCCTGACCTTCGCCCGTACGCGCCCCACCGAACCGCCCCAACCCGCTCCAGCATCCACCCCCTGGCAGGCGGAAGCGGACAACTTCACCACTGCAGTCGTCAAGGCGGAGACGTGGCTGCGCCGCACGTACGAGGAACCCGTCGCCCTCCTGGACCCCGCTCCCGCGGACGAGATGGCCCGCGGCTGGCTGTTCGCCTGCAATACAGAGGCGTTCATCCAGAATCAGGACTGGACGCAAGGCATGCTGGACGCGGCGCTCATCGTCCCCAAGGCGGCCTCCGAGCCGTTCCTGCTCTCCAACGCCTACCCCTGGCACTGGCTCGACGCCTGGAACAACGGCCGCGAGCCCGGCGACGGCGTGCTGCCCTTCCCACCCGAACCGGGCCCGGCGGCATGGCTGCAATACAACCTCAAGGAGCTGGGCTCCCCGATATCCGTGACTGAACACGACGACTGGGTCGAGGTCTTCGACGAACTCCGTGCCATGCCGCCCGGCGCCCGCGCCCTGGTCTGGATCCGCCGCCGGGACGCCCGCGGCCGCGAGTCGACCGGCTTCGTCCTCACGGGCTTGCGTACGAACGACGGCCCGGCCATCCTCGACGGCTCGGCCAACCCCATCGCCGACCTCAACCCGGTTGCGGCGAACAGCTTCCGCCTCATCCGCTACCGCTGACGACCGCCAACATAGCGCGACTACAGCCGGTAAGGCTTGGTGGCGGAGCAGTGCACTCCCCCCTCTGGCCGCGTGTTGGAGGAAGGACCGGCTTCGGAACGCCCTCCGAGCTCGCGGAGACAGACGATGCCGCAGCCCGCGTAGTTCCTGATCGACACCAGCGCCCTCGCCCTGTTCATGCGTAGCGACAGTGACCGGTTCCACCGGGATCACAGGCCCGCGTCCCAGCCACCACCTTCCGCCCCATCCACTAGCGCTGACCTGGCCGGTTCGCCGGACCCAGCCTTCGGCATCTCCATCACAGCCGACCCTCAAAGTTGGCTCCGCGTGCCCTCGACTGCGCCGATCACCATGCGATAGGTGTAGTGGGCCGAGCCGTAAAAGGCGGCGGGGGAGGGAGAGTTGTGGGCGGGGACCGGATGCACCTGTATGCATCGGACATGATCAAGGGCTCGATGGGCCTGGTCGATGTGATGAAGGGGGCACGCGACACCACCATCGCACTCTCCTCCGAGCTCAACGGTCGGCAGGGCGGGATGGCAGGCGACGATGACGCCGGGCGCAACTTCTCCAAGGCCTACACGTCGGCAGCGACCACGACTCTGGACCAGATGGGCTTCAGCGCCTACGTGCTGGGGCAGACCGGTGCCGGGCTCATGCGCACGGCGCGGGAGTTCATGGCACAGGAGAGCAGAACCGCGGCGTCCATCATGGGCAATCAGCAGGACCTGACGGCAGGCATGGCCGACCCGAGTGACGGATGTGACCAGGCGTTCCTCAACAGGGGCCAAGAACTTCCGGAGGTCGTCGGCGACACGGCTTGGTACAAGCAGTACAAGCCTGGGAGCGGTGAACGCTTCCGCGGCGACCCAGACAAGGCCCGGGACGTAGCCGACTCCTGGCGCAAGGCCGGCAAGCTGGTGGGGCGGCTCCTGAACGCTGCGCAAGGGTGCGCGTCGACGGCGAACAAGGCGCACAGTGGGGAGGCGGCGGATGCCTTCGACCGGTACTTCAAAAGGTGCGTGGGATACGCCGACCCCCCTGAGCGAGCCCAGGCAGACGAGACGTTGGTGGCGAACCTCGCAGCAGCCTGCCAGCAATTGGCGAAGGCCTGCGACAAGTACGCCGAACACATCGACGCGGCGAACCGTGAGATCGGCCTCCACAAGGTGGACTTGTTCGCCATCGACAACCCCTTCGACGACCCCAAGTGGGGCGGCAACGGCTTCGACGGCGGCCTGAACTCGGCCGTTCTGGGTGACCCGCACATACACCACCTCGGGGACGTGGCACACGCCCTGGACAGCTCACAGGCCCGTGTCCACCTCCCCCGCCCCGAGGCACCCTCGGGGCCAGGTCTGCCCGGTCTGCCGATCCTCCCGCTACCGATCCCCCGAGTTCCTGTCCCGATTCCTGCGATGGCTCTGGCGACCGCGGGACCGAGCGGCTACGCCTCGGT